>CAIYCZ010000461.1 GCA_903924805.1 uncultured delta proteobacterium
ACATACAATAACCGTACGAACCGCAATCTAACAGTCGCTCGTCTCACGAGTCACGAGCAACGGGTCACGAGCAACGGGTCACGAGCGACGGGTCACAAGTCACGAGTCACAAATTCTTCCCCCCAACTCCATCATTCATCAAGAATGTGCTTCAAGGTCTGATTGTTAGTGATATCTTTTAGACGCTCTATTTTATTCTGCAGATTCTCCACACGGTCAAACTCAATCTGCAAGCGAAAACTCCCGCCCTCAAAAAATGGCGGCGGGCTGAGCTGCACACCCTCTGGCAGGTGGAGTTTTTTAGACAGATGCAGAAATTTTTCTTCGCTCTGGCTGAGATGCGGGGAGCGCCTTTTTTTCAGCACGGCGCGTATCCGGTCTCCTTTTTGCGACACGGTCAGTTTGTCCAGGGCTACTATTTCCTGTATGGCTTCATCCCGTACCACAGCTTTGCATGAAATACCGTTTCTCACCGCAATATCCAGACAGCTTGCAAAGATTTCTTCCTGTTTGCTTGCACTGAGATGGATCTGAGAAAACAGCTCAAAAAAGGATAGCCGGTCCTCCTGATTGCAATGTGCCAGCTTTATGGCCACTGCCTCAGCCAGGTTCCCCTGTACGACCGCATTCTGGACTTCAGGTTCAAGAGCTGCCAGGCTGCACATAGTATCAAGTGTCTTTGCGGTCGGGGGAAGACCAAGCAGGGGAAGATACTCTTTTATAACTTGTTCCGGCTGATAATTTTTTAGAAGCCTTATAGTGATAGCGGCCTGCTCTATTGCATTGAACGCCCGGTGTGAAAGGTTGTCGTAAAGGCTTATAAGAAAAATCTCCTTCTCATCTGAATCAGGAGCAATAATCCGGACAGGGATTTCTCTCCAGCCCAGGGCGATGCATGCTTTTATTCTCAGGTACCCGCACACTATCCGGTAATAATCTCCGGACCGTACACAGGAGAGATAGGGCGGGTTCAGGAGGCCGGCCTTTTCTATCGATCTTTGCAGCAGATCAGTATTAGCACCTGTGGCTGTTACAAACGTTTTATCTTCCAGGTTTATTGACTGGATAGGAACAGTTTTAAGCAAATATTCCATGAAATTTAATGGGGACGGTTAGCGTTTTCCGGTTTTTCCCTTGCGGGCTTTTAAGAGTGCTGAGCCCAGCGCGCCGGGGGAGTCTGGTTTCCCGGCAGGCTGCTTTTCCACATACTGCCTGAAATCATCTTCCTCCTGCTCCTGCGGGCCTGAACTTGCAAGGGCAAGCGACAGCCGTTTGTTTTCCGTATCGATCTTGATTACCCGCACCTCTATGGACTGGCCTTCGGCGAGCACCTCGCGCGGATGGTTGATGCGCTTGCCCTGGCCAAGCTGTGAAATATGAATGAGGCCGTCGATGCCGGGCGCAAGCGTCACAAAAGCGCCGAACGGGGCAAGGCGCGCCACAGTGCCGGTGTGACAGGACTCTTCAGGAAACAGTACTGGAAGCTGCTGCCAGGGATCAGGTAGCGCGGCCTTCAGGCTGACGGAGATCCTGTTTTTCTCCCAGTCAAGCTCCATCACTTTCACCTCAACCTCCTGCCCCGGGGAAAGCACGCTGCTGAGTTCATCGATTCTGCTCCAGCCGACTTCCGATATGGGCAGCAGGGCTTCGATGCCGCCGATATCGACAAACGCACCGAAGGGTCTCAGGGATATGACCGTACCTTTAATGACCATATCTTTTGTTAAGATCTTTTTCAGCTCTTCCCGGATACGCTCCCGCTCCTCTTCAAGCACCCTTCTGTTTGACAGCACCAGTGAGCGGCCGTTGTCGCGGTATTCCGTTATTTTGAACAGCAGTTTTTTGCCGACAACTTCTTGCGGATTGTCATTGCGGCGCAGGCCCATCTGCGAAAACGGGCAGAAGCCGCGGACAGAGCCGGCAATTTTTATCTCATAGCCGCCCTTGATTTCCTTCTCCGCGACACCTTCAACGGGAATGCGGCTGTGAAAGGCATCTTCGAGATACTGGTTGCCGGCAGCCCCGCCGCTGACCCTGGTGGTAAAAACTCTTTCATTGTTTTCAGAGGACAGGAAGTAGGCGCTCACCCGGTCGCCTTCCGCAACGGTGAGTTTGCCGTCGGGATCGAGCAGCTCTTTTCTGTCAAGGCAGCCTTCGCTCTTGTCACCAAGGTCCAGGAATACCCATTCATCTGTTATTTTGACGATGACCGCTTCGACCTTCTGTCCCGGTTCGAGGCGTGAGGGTTTTTTAAAGCTCTGCTCAAACAGTTCGGCAAAGCTTTTTTCGCCGGTTTCTTCCATATTTTATTCTTTATTCTACCTTGGTGCGTTAATCGGGACAGCAGCCACTAATTGATTCAAGCCTTAAAAAACAAAAAGCCCCCACCAGAGC
>CAIYCZ010000462.1 GCA_903924805.1 uncultured delta proteobacterium
ACATAGCCGGATTTGTCAATAGATCGTCCCCCTCTCCACTTTGGATTTCCTTGGCCTGAATATCCGATAACCCGACAATCCCAAGAGCAAAAGACACGTTTCCTGCTCGGGTAGGAATACATTGAAGATCCACATACTTTACATTCGGTTACTTCGCCGGATCTATAACCTTTTTGCATTAGAGTTTCTCCTTTTGGGGTCGATTGCGAGGATCATCACGGCTTATCTCCTTTTCTCACCTCGGCTATGAGTTGGCGTAGGAGAGTTTCTGGATCTATCAGATGATAAATTAGCATCATACTGCCTCCTTGCCCGTCAGGGCTGCGATGAGCTTGGCCTTAGTTGCATGATATTTTGCATAATTTTCGTTATGTATAACAGGTTGATTGGATATAAAATCAAACCATTCTTCAACTATCCTATCCACCAGCCTCTCGGCCTCTTCCGTGGTCATGGGCTCACGAAGGTGCTTGATGTCTTCGTACATTACAAACTCACCATCAGGCCAATCCATCATATCACAGTCACAGACATGCTCCTGATCCTTACCTAGATCATATCTCTTAACGTCCATCTCATTCCTCCTTGCCCTCTAAAACGCTGATTCCTCGTCCGGCAACTCTCCGGCTTCCTTATCCTTGGCTTTTCTCAGGAGCATAAAAGTCTGCCCCTGGAGCTCTACAACGGTCTTTTCTGTTCCGTCCTTCCCGGTGTACTTCTTTGTGACCTGCATGCCAGTGACGCGCACCATGTCGCCTTTCTTGGCGTACTTACAGCAGAAGTCAGCGTTGTGTCCGAAGAGGACAACCTGTACCCATTCGGTTATGTTTTCCTTGTTGTAATACAGGGGGCAGGCCAGGGAGATGTTGCAGACGGAGGTTCCCTTGCTTGTCGTTTTAAGTTCGGGATCTCTTGCGAGATACCCACCGCAATCTCTTTCGTTCCATCCTGGTCTGCTCATATCTTCTTCTTGCCTTTCTTTTGGGTGGAGGGAGTCCAGCCCGTCTTACGCATTGTGCCGTAAATATAAGCCCTTGCCTTCGATCCTGTCAGTCCTTTCCGTCGTGCTTCTCTGCGAAGCTGTTTCTCCATTTCCTCGGGCATGTTATACCTCCAACTCTCTCAATATACTGGCAAGGTTAGATATTTGCCCGTTTATTTTTTTGTAGACCTCTTTGATCTCGTTGGCTAGAGGGGCAAGCGGCGCATCTCCGGCAGGTTCACCACCTTCTTTTTGTATTAAGTTACCTTTAATATCACGCACATTCAATAGTCTTGTCCCGAGCTCAGAAACAGTCTTCTCCAATACATCCACCACTTCTCTCAGCTTTCCCAACTCCCTCGCTACCTGGGTTTCCCTTTTTGGGCCTTCGGTTTTACAGTTTTCCATCACGCCTTCTCCTTCAGTTTTTTTAGTATCCTATGGGCTCCGCCTGCACTTATCCCGAACATCTCGGCGATCTGTTGCAGGGTCAGGCCCTTCCTTCTCTGCGCCGCTATGCGGAGCATGAGGTCGGTTGTTACTTTCTTTGGCATAAAACTTCCTTTCTAACCACATAGGTAAGGAAGGTTTTCGCAATTTCCGTTGGTGTCATGCCTTCACTGTCAAGAAGTTCCGCAATATGCTTAAATGCTTCCACATAACTCTCGTAAAC
>CAIYCZ010000463.1 GCA_903924805.1 uncultured delta proteobacterium
GGTTGCCATGGTCTGTCACATGGCCAGGCAGCACGGATTTCCGCTAAAATGCAGCATGGAAGAGGAATAAATGATCAGCAAGGAACTGGAACTGGCATTTGCCGCAGCCATTCGTGAGGCCAAGGGCCGCAGGCATGAGCTGCTTACTATTGAGCATATATTGTATGCGCTCCTGCATGATGCAACAGGCAGCCGCATCCTGCGCCACTGCGGGGCTGATATTCCTGAATTGAAGCGGCAGCTCGAGAAGTTTTTTTCAGAGCAGGTAGCCGTTCTGCCGGAGCAGGACAGCCGCGAGATGGTACAGACGCTGGGCGTCCAGCGCGTGCTGCAGCGGGCAATCCTGCACGTCCAGGCAGCAGAAAAAAAAGAGGCAGATGCGGGAGATATCCTGGCGGCACTGTTTGAGGAAGAGCAGAGCTATGCGGTGTACTTTCTCACGCAGCAGGGCATTACCCGGCTTGATATTTTAAACTATATCTCTCACGGAGTCTCCAGGACCGGCGCAGACAGCTGGCAGGAAGATGCTGCCGAAGAGGAAGCTGAATCACCCGGGGAGAAAAAGGCTCCCCCCAAACGCACCGGCCTGCTGGAGCGGTTTACGGTAAATCTTATCGAAAAAGCAAAGGCAGGAAAGATTGACCCGCTCATAGGCCGTCAGGCTGAGATGGAGCGGACCATCCAGGTGCTGGGGCGCCGGCTGAAAAATAATCCCGTCTTTGTCGGAGATCCGGGTGTCGGGAAAACAGCTATCGTTGAGGGGCTGGCACTGGACATTGTCAAGGGGACTGTGCCGAAGGCATTTCTCAACACAGATATTTACGCCCTTGACATGGGCGCGCTTCTGGCCGGCACAAAATACCGCGGTGATTTTGAGGGACGTTTGAAAGGGGTTATTTCCGAGCTGAAGAACAAACACGGCGCTATTCTGCTGATAGATGAAATTCATACTATTGTCGGCGCGGGTGCTACCAGCGGCGGCTCCATGGATGCCTCAAATATTTTAAAGCCGGTGCTGGTGTCCGGCGGCCTGCGCTGCATCGGTACCACCACCTACGAAGAGTACAAGAATTATTTTGAGAAAGATCGTGCTCTGTCGCGGCGGTTCCAGAAAATCGAAATTTCCGAGCCGAGCGTTTCCGAGACCATTGAAATACTGAAGGGTCTGAAAACCTCCTATGAGCGCCATCATGGCGTTTCCTATACAGCCGATGCGCTGAAGGCGGCAGCCGAGCTTGCAGCAAAGCATATCAACAACCGCTATCTGCCGGACAAGGCAATTGATGTGATAGATGAGGCAGGCTCCATCCTCAAGCACAGTGAGGCATACCGGCGGCGGAAGAAGATTACGCCGCGTGACATTGAAACGGTGGTCGCGCGCATTGCCAAAATCCCGCCACGCAGCGTTTCCTCATCCGACAAGCTGCAGCTCAGGAACCTGGAGGAGGAATTACAGCAGCGGGTGTTCGGCCAGGATGATGCAATCAGGAATCTGGTCACCGCCATCAAGCGCTCCCGGGCGGGCTTAAGCATACCTGACAAGCCTATCGGCTCGTTTCTGTTTATCGGCCCTACCGGTGTCGGCAAGACCGAAGTTGCCAAACAGCTTGCCGCGGTGCTGGGCGTTCATTTTCTGCGCTTTGACATGAGCGAGTACATGGAAAAGCACACGGTGTCGCGGCTTATCGGCGCACCGCCAGGGTATGTGGGGTTTGACCAGGGAGGGATCCTCACTGATGCCATACGCAAGAACCCCCACAGCGTGCTGCTGCTTGATGAAATTGAAAAGGCA
>CAIYCZ010000464.1 GCA_903924805.1 uncultured delta proteobacterium
ATTTGACTGTTAATAGCCGTATTGTAACTGTCGGTCCAGGAAGACCAGGCATTATTGACAGGATCCGTTTGATAGATATACCTGAGGCAGTTGCTCCGGTTTTTCGAAAAAACATACATCGCATTATTTGACGGAGTGATATAGCCGCTTACGAGATTGCCGGTTATTTTTCCTGTCCCTCCGAGAGAGGTCCATTTGCTTCCCCAGAAATCAACGTTTGCCGTGTCCTGCCTCCGGTAATACAGAAGGCTGTCGGTGCCCCGTGCAAAGCAAAAGAGCCTTCGGTCAGCTCTGCTCGATTCGACAGCGATCTCGCCCTGCGGCCTGAACCCTGCCTGGGTCGCACCGCTGCCTGCCGCGGTCACTTTTATAAGCCGCCCTTCGCCGCCCTGAAGCGTATCCAGGGTGATGGTACTGGTATCCCCGCTGCTTTTGTAAGATACGGACACCGTGGAAAAATTTGTGCTTCCATTGTACTTATAGCAGCGCGGAGCAAGGAACACATTTCCTGTGCAATTGTGCTTCAATTTAACAGCAAGGTTGGTAATGGCGTTTCTGGCATTGGTTCTGGCAAGGCATTGTTTATTTACTACGAGAATATAGTAGGTCCTGGTATTTACTTTATCCTGAAAAACCCCGGCCATAGCTGTATTGTTCGGGGCAGAGGAGGTACCCAGATCAAACAAGACCGAATCAGGGCTGCTGCTGCCATTCAGATATTGATTCGAGGGGACCTGGTTTCCAAACGTTGTGAAGCCCCCGGGATAAATTGACTTATGGTAAACGCCCCTGTTATTTGAAGTCATGATTACCGGGCCCGCGATATAGGCGATATACCGGTTTATTTCGGCTGCCACGTCATATTTGGTCCGGGCAGAACCCGTATCCAGAGAGTCCGCGCATTTCGGTCTTGCCCAATGGGTCGGAACCGTGTCAATGTCGGTATTATCGTTGCGAAAACCGACCAGAGAACGAGATCCCTGGCTTTTTGTAATATAGCAAGAACCAGTATCGGTGGGTTTTAAACAGTCGGCAAAATTGTAATAACTGATTCCCTTGGCTCCATAAGCAAGAGCGGTAAATATTTTAAACCTGAGATCGCTCTCTGTCGGATTGGGATAAAAAATACGGGGAGGAATGTAGCGGGGAGGGTGATTACCATCCATCTGACCTGCAGGATCATTCCATTGCTGGTTCATAAAAAATATCAAGAATGGCCTGTTCGGAGAATAAAGTGACCGGGACCTGGCTACATTAAGGTTGTAAAAGTAATTCCATCCCGTCCAGGCCTTACAACCTTGCGGTATTGAAGGTACCAATATACTACTGTCCAATATCGCGTCATAAGGATCTGAGCATATGATATCAGGCCACATTGAAATGCTTGCAGGACAATTGATACTGTCAAAATTCTTTCCAAAAGCCGTGGTGTCCCAATTCCGCCACAGTAAAGTGTCTCTACAGGCAGATACCATGCTATCCAAGGCGGCTGCCCCATTGTAGGAGCGCGTATTCACAAAGGAGCATTTATTATTTCCCTGTTTTGATTTAAATCCCTGTACCCATTGGTTGGTGCCGACCACTTCATTAAATAGAATAAAAGAAAGGCCGTTCCACGCTCTGCTTGAAGGTTCATCTCCTATCAAGTAGCCATCGAGCGCACTTCTGCGGCAGGCATCAAGAGAATTAAAATGACTTATTACTGTATTTCTAAGAGTCGAATCATAATCACTGCTTTTAAAAGTGACATTACAGGGTACACTGTCACAATAATTAAACCAGCCCCAAAAGGCTGTAACTTTCAACCCCCAGAATTTTGAAAGCCAAAGACGATAATCCGTTTCTACCTTAGTTGAATGCCCTGCAAATAAAACCTGAAGAAATCCCCAATATCCCAACTCATTAAGCGAGTTGAAATATGCCGATTTGGCTAACCCGAAACTCAGCTTATTCCAGCTGGTAAAACTGGCAGCCTTGCCTGACGTGTCGATCCACTGGTTGCCACTGCTATCTGCCAATAGGTAAGATAAAATGTCATGATTGAGCGCAGGGCCTTCCCATACCGAAATTATAAAATTATCCTGTTTCCATTGCGCCGCCGCATTCTCCGCACCTGCAAACAACCCGACCAGCAAAAGGGATATCAGTATTCTCTTGTCCATTGTTTCACTTTTTGTCTCAGATAATGAGGTTGATTTTCAAACGAACGACGGCCTTCTCAAACTTATTAAAACGTATTCTGTGCTGATGTATTATAAAACTCAACAAATGGCTACAGGGCTTTTGTTTCCAATCGCAAATTAATTTCTGCTGAGTTTTCCGTATGGAAAAAGTTGCCTATGAGCCCTGAAATCATGGAATTCTTCCCTTGACAGTGCCTACTATATATGGTATATTAAGACGCTTTATACATCAAAAGGTTGTGTTTTACCCATTATCCTGTCGCTATAGAAGGGAACCCAATGATTCTGCGGAAAATCTCCATTTTTGGCTTTAAATCATTTGCAGAAAAGGCCGAGCTTGAATTCGGCGAAGGCATAACCGCGGTAGTCGGGCCGAACGGCTGCGGGAAAAGCAATGTCGTTGACGCCATCCGCTGGGTCCTTGGGGAGCAGAAGCTGACGCTTTTACGGAGCGCCACCATGCAGGACGTGATTTTTTCCGGCACCCAGAGCCGGCAGCCGCTCAACATGGCCGAGGTAATATTGACAATAGAAAATACCGGGGGAATCCTGCCGACAGAATACAGCGAAGTGGCGGTTTCGAGGCGCATCTTCAGGAACGG
>CAIYCZ010000465.1 GCA_903924805.1 uncultured delta proteobacterium
AGGTAAAGAGGTAAAGAGGTTGGAATGTTTCATCTGTTTACCTTTTCGCCTATTCACCTTTTCGCCTATTCACCTTTTATCATCTCATTCAGGGCAGCGAAAACCTTTTCTCCCTGTCTGATATAATAATTCTGTAGTGGCTCATCAGCTTTTACCTGTCGGCGCTTTTTGGTGAAGTAGCAGGCACACTCAAGCAGCACATATGCTTTAAAGAATTCGCCGCACTGTTTCAGTTCCTCAAGGGCTTTCTTATCCGCGTGCTTACAATAGATGGTATCAAACAGCTCTATGACATCCAGCCGGTCTTCACACAGGTTTAGTTCCAGCCGGTAGAATTCAAGCAAAAACGGTGCAAACTTCACTGCCTCAGGGTCTATGAGGAAGATGTCGCCGCTCTCTGAAATTATAATATTTTTTCTGTTCACGTCGCCGTGGCAGAGGCTGAAGCCCTGTAAGGAATTGAGTGAAGCCTTCCGTTTATAAAACCAGGTCCGGCATGATCCCATGGTTTTTGAGCTGAACCGCTGCGGATTCCACCGGTCAAGATAATCCAGCCGCTCTTCCATGTCGCTCATAACAGAGCTTCTATAGCGGAGCAGGGATACGGAAAACAGGCTCTTCCAGTGTGGCTCGCGAGCACGGTGGAGCTGTGCATAGCAGCGGGCAACTGAGGGAACAAATTCTTTTATATCCTCAAACTCAGCGAGGCTTTTGCCGGCAATCTTTTCTTCACACACAAGGTAGCAGCCAAACTCCCTGAAACAGGTCTGTGCGGAGTCCGAGAAATACAGGTGCGGAACATTGATGCCATGCTGAGCAAGAAGCCGGCTGCCACGGAGGGCTTTTTTAAACCGGCTTTTTTTGCGGTAGCCCTTGAGGATGAGCGGTGGCAGGTTTTCTATGGTAAAAAAAAAGATTACATTCCGGTTACCAAGATCAGTGGGCTGCAGGGTAAATGAAGCGCCTGGTTTATGTACGGCAGGAAGAATGGTACTATAAATATAGTGCTCTAATTTATGTATCTCTTGCATAAGGTGTCCTGAATCGTGCTTCAATCGTTTACCGGTAATTTTATAACAAAAGATGGAGCGTATGTACAGGCACCTTTTATATTGATTAGTTTTGTTGACTTGCCTGTTGATTTATTATAAGTTATATACTGTACCCTAATGTTCTACAATGAAACAGGCATCCCATAGTCTCAAAGACACGGCCATACAGTTAGAAGAATTTCCTTCAGAGATCAGACCATATCTGATACCCGCATACGAAGGCGATGTGGTGTATGAATGTATTGAGTGCGGAAGTACCTACGCCCTTGATCAATTTCTCTATACCTGCCCCCGGTGTAAAAGCCTGCTGCGTCTCCGAAACAGGGACTTTAACAGCCTCAAGAAGATTCCCGGAACCCTGTGGCGGAAAATATTTGATTACCGGAAGCTGCTGCGCATAGAAAGCCTGAAAGGGATTTTCCTTTTCAAGGAAATACTGTTTCCGAGCATTCCTCTTGAAGATGTGATTTATCTTGGCGAGGGACATACGGCGCTGGTCAGGGCAAACCCGGAACTGAGCGAGCGGGTGGGGATTGAGTTTCTGGTAAAGAATGATGGTTTTAACCCGTCGGCAAGCTTCAAGGACCGCGGGATGGCAAGTGCCATAAGCTTTATCAATTATTCCATAAGGACCCGCGGCTTGCACGAGGTGCTGGGCATCTGCGCATCTACCGGTGACACGTCTGCTGCTGCTGCGCTGTACTTAAGCTATCTTGATAAGCAGGTGGTCAAATCGGTAGTGCTGCTGCCCCGGGGAAAAGTCACACCCCAGCAGCTCTCACAGCCGCTCGGGAGCGGGGCAACGGTCATTGAGATACCGGGTGTGTTTGATGACTGCATGAAGGTTGTTGAGGAGCTTGCGGAAAACTACCAGGTATGTTTATTAAACTCTAAAAACCCCATCCGGATCATGGGGCAAAAATCCTATGCCTATGAAGTTGCCCAGCAGCTTGATTATGACACCCGGAATGTGGTAATTGTTATACCTATTGGAAACGCCGGCAATGTCACTGCCGTCATGGAGGGATTTATTGACCTGTATGACCTCAGTATAATCCCCGAGCTTCCGTTTATCCTTGGCGTGCAGAGCACCCATGCCAACCCGGTTGTGCAGTGGAGAGCCACCGGCACCTATCAGCCGATGAAGGTGCGGCCAAGCGTTGCCCAGGCGGCAATGATTGGCGATCCGGTTTCCTTTCCCAAAGTTTCCAAGCTTGTGGGACAGTATTTTAAAGAGCGGTTTCTGGCACTATCAGTTGAGGAGCAGGAGATCATCGAAGGAATGCTCGAGGCAAATCGCTATGGTCATGTCGTCTGCACGCAGGGCGGTGAGTCTATTGCAGGCCTGAGAAAGGCACGGGTTCAGGGGCTTGTCAAGCCGGGGCAGACCGTGGTGGTTGATTCAACCTCGCACCAGCTTAAATTTTCCAATTTCCAGCAGATGTATTTTGAGAATAGGTACCCTGCGGAGTATGAAATTACCCCCCAGGAAAAATTTATTAACAAACCCATAGTGCTTGATGCTTCGGCGGAAACTATTGCCCGGTTTCTGCATTTAAAGAAGAAGCAGAGCAGATAACTACTCAATAAAGAGTAAACAAAACAGGAGGAGATAATGAATATTTATGTGGGTAATTTAGCGGCAGCGGTAACAGAAGAAGATCTGCGCCAGGCATTTGAAGGCTTCGGTAAAATTGATTCGGCGCGGATCATTAAAGACAAGTTCAGTGGCCAACCGCGGGGCTTTGGATTTGTAGAGATGCCTGAACGCGCTGAGGCACAGGCGGCCATTGACGGCATGAATAACAAAGACCTCATGGGCCAGAGCCTGCGGGTTAACGAGGCGCGTCCCCAGGAAGACCGGCGCCCCGGCGGTGGCGGTGGCAGAAGCGGTGGCGGCGGTAGAGGAGGTTTTGGCGGTGGCGGTGGCAGAAGCGGTGGCGGCGGTAGAGGAGGTTTTGGCGGTGGCGGTGGCGACAAAAGGGGTGGCAGCGGCGGTCGGCGCACCTGGTAATACTATAAGCCTCTCATTTAGTGCCCTCTAGTTATCGCACCATATGAGAATTACCAATTGCCATTATTGAAATAGCATCCTGTTTCAATAATGGCAATTTTTTTACCAATGAACCTCCCCGCAGCTTGCTGCGGAGCAGCTAAAGTACTTGCCTTCCCTCGATGGGACGGGATAAAGGGAAGGGTGGGAAAATCACCCTCACCCAGCCTCCCCCCATCCAGGGGGAGGAGTTTTTGTGACCCTGCAGCGAGCTACAGGGAATTCAGGTATTAAACAGAATCCGGGAATCAAAAGCAGGAATTCAAAATAAGATATTCTGTCTCCTGACTCCTGAATTCTGAATACTAAAGACTTTCTTATGATATTCAGGCGCACCGGTACTGGTGCGTTATGGTTTATTTGATATGGTAATGGAGTAACTTCATGTTCGTAGATACGGCAACCGTTTTTATTAAGTCAGGGCATGGCGGCAGAGGGTGCCTATCCTTTCGCCGTGAAAAGTATCTTCCCCGGGGCGGCCCTGATGGCGGTGATGGCGGAAACGGCGGGTCGGTTATAGTAATCGGCGATAGCAGCATCAATACGCTCGCAAAATTCCGCTATGCACCAAAACTGTTTGCCGAGGATGGACAACCGGGAAGGAGCAATAACTGTTCGGGCAGGAAGGGAAAGGACGTGGTGGTGAAAGTCCCCTGCGGAACTATAGTGCGGGATGCCGGGACAGAGGAAATTCTTTTTGAAATTATCGAACCGGGCGTTCCGCTGGTTGTTGCCAGGGGTGGAGACGGGGGCCGCGGCAATCAGCATTTTGCCAGCTCTACAAATCAGGCACCACGCCGTGTTGAAAAAGGATGGCCGGGCGTTGAATACAAAGCGGTTTTAGAGCTTAAGATCATCGCTGACGTGGGGCTGGTAGGGCTTCCCAATGCCGGTAAATCTTCACTCATAAGTGCTGTTTCAAGCGCCACGCCTAAAATCGCAGAGTATCCCTTTACCACCCTGCGGCCGTTTCTTGGCGTTATTGACCTTCCCGGGTTCAGGACCATTGTTGTGGCTGATATCCCCGGGATTATAGAAGGGGCAGCCGAAGGAAAAGGGCTTGGCATCCAGTTTTTAAAACATGTGGAAAGGACGCGCATACTCCTGTTTGTGATTGATATTTCGGAGTTTGCTGATACCCCTCCCCATAACGCCTTGAAAATCGTGCGGGAAGAAATTAAAAAATTCAGCCGCGAGCTCACCGGGAAAAAAATTCTTATTGCCGCCAACAAGATTGATCTTGATCCAGAGTGCACAGCATTACAACAGTTTATTGAGAAGATTAAGAAAGCAGACGCTGAAAAAGTATTCCCCATCTCCGCCGTAACCAGAGAAGGCATCCCTGCGTTAATTTCAGCCCTTGATAAGACCCTGCATAACGATTAAGGCCGCCACGCGGCGCACGAGGAGAGTTTACCGCTTATGGTTTGTGGTTTGTAGTTGACTGAAAGCTATAAACCTCAGACTACAGACTATTTGATACTATGAGCCATAGATACACTTTTTTTGCAACATGCCCGAAAGCCATGGAAGACCTTCTGGCGCAAGAGCTGAAAAGTTTTGGTGCTGATGCTGTAAAGGAAACGCGGGCCGGGGTTTCCTTTGCAGGGAATCTGGAGGCCGCCTACCGGGCATGCCTGTGGTCGCGCATTGCCAACCGCATACTGCTTCCCATAAAGACCTTCCCGGCGCAAACACCAGAAGAACTCTACGAAGGGGCGTGCTCAATTACCTGGAGTGACCACCTGTCAGTAACTGGCACACTGGCAGTTGATTTCACTTCGTCCCAATCCCGGATAGTACATACCCAGTACGGTGCCCTTAAGACCAAGGATGCCATTGTTGACCAGTTCCGCAGCCGTATGGGACAGCGTCCATCCGTTGATGTGAGCTACCCCGATATTCGTGTGAATGTCTATGTGCTCCGGGATGAAGCCTGCGTAAGCATTGACCTGTCAGGCGAAAGCCTGCACCGCCGTGGTTATCGTGAGCAGGGGGTCAGCGCCTCTTTAAAAGAAAATCTTGCCGCTGCAATTCTTTATCGGGTGCGGTGGCCTGAGACAGCTGCTGCCGGCGGTGCGCTGGTTGATCCCATGTGCGGCTCCGGCACTCTGCCGATTGAGGCAGCGCTGATGGCAGCAGATAGTGCGCCGGGACTCGGAAGAAAATATTTCGGCTTTTCAGGGTGGCGCGGTCATTGTCAGGATATATGGGACAAACTGGTGACTGAAGCGCAGGAGCGCAGGGCACGGGGGTTGCAGCACATTCCGCCGATAGCCGGCTATGATAGCGACAGCAGGGCAGTGCGGATCGCTCTGGCAAATGTGGAGCGGGCTGGGCTGCGGGGTAAAGTGCATGTCGAAAAACGGGATCTGTCAGCAGCCTCGCCTCCGCGCAGCACTGCCCCCACGCAGGGGCTGGTGGTGGTGAATCCGCCCTATGGAGAGCGGCTGGGCGACGTTGAGGAGCTGCTGCCATTATATAAATGTTTTGGAAAAGTCCTTCTTGAAAAGTTTTCCGGGTGGAACGCTACCGTGCTTACCGGAAATGTTGATCTGGCAAAAGCCATAGGCCTTCGTGCCGTGCGTGTGAATACGCTCTATAATGGCGCACTTGAATGCCGCCTGGTAACCTTTAAGGTTGACCCGGCACGGGTTTTCCGGGCCGTGCAGTACGAAAAGGATGCGGCACCGGATAAAAATACCGTACGCGTTCCCGGGCGATCTGAAAAGCTCTCTGAAGGTGCAGACATGTTTGCCAACCGGCTGCGAAAGAATCTGCGGCAGTTGCGCGGCTGGGCACAGCGTGAGGGAATTTACTGCTACCGGGTGTATGATGCTGATATCCCGGAATACGCGGTTGCCGTTGACCTCTATGAGAGATGGGTCTATGTGCAGGAATATGAACCGCCAAAAACAATTGACAGAGAAAAGGCGCGGGCACGGCTGGGGGATGTGCGTGATGTGGTTCCCGAAGTGCTCGGCGTTGATCCCGACCATCTGTTTTTCCGGGTGCGCCGGCGCCAGAAAGGCGGAAACCAGTACCGGAAAGAAAACGCTGCCGGCTATTTTCAGGAGGTGCACGAGGACCGGTTCATTTTTCTGGTAAACTTCACCGACTATCTGGACACCGGCCTTTTCCTGGATCACCGCCGCACCAGATCACTCATACGGGATCTTGCCGGAGGCAGGCGGTTTTTAAACCTTTTTGCCTACACGGGTACTGCTACGGTCTATGCGGCTGGCGGCGGGGCAACGGCAACTACCTCTGTTGACAGTTCAAACACCTATCTTTCCTGGGCACGCAAAAACCTTGCCTTGAATGGATTCGGGGAAAGCCGGCATGAATATATCCGGGCTGACTGCATGGAGTGGCTCAGGCATGAGAAACGCCGCTATGGCCTGATATTTATTGACCCTCCCACCTTTTCCAATTCAAAGCAGCGCGATGATGTTTTTGACCTGCAGCGGGACTATGTAGAGCTGGTGCGCCTGGCTGCGCAGCGGCTGGATAGTGACGGCATTTTAATGTATGCCAATAATTACCGCCGCTTTAAGATGAACACTGAAACGCTGCATCCGCTGAATATAGAAGACATCACTGCTGCGACCATTGCAAGAGATTTTGCGCGCAACCCGCGTATTCACAAGTGCTGGAAAATTACTAAAAAATGAGATAGTAGTATAAGAAGGCAGAAGGCACAAAGTGGGAATGACAAATGTCAAAATTCAAATATCAAATAAAATTGTTTGGCATTTGGATTTTGAATTTGTTTAGTATTTCGATATTAGAATTTAGGTTTTATCAGTTGTTATGCCTGAACTACCAGAAGTTGAAACCATACGCTGCGGACTGGAGCCCCTTGTGGTGGGCCACCGGATTGTGGGGGTCGCCCTGCGGAACCGCGCTCTGCGCTGGCCCGTACCGGAAAAGCTTCAGGAAATTTTAAACGGGCAGGTTATCCACGCAGTCGAGCGCAGGGCAAAATATCTCATGCTGCGCTGCCAGTCAGGGACGCTCATTCTGCATCTTGGCATGAGTGGAAGCCTGCGCATTCTTCCCAAGCAAAAAAATCCCACCAAGCACGATCACGTGGATATAGTCTTTTCCAATGGTAGGTGTCTGCGCTATAACGATCCCCGCCGGTTTGGCGCATTGCTGTGGACCTCGTCTGATCCGGTTCAGCATGAGCTCCTCAAGGATCTCGGGCCGGAGCCGCTCACCGCTTCCCTCACGGGTGATTACCTGTATGAACGGTCCCGGAGACGTATTGTATCAATAAAACAGTTTATAATGGACAGCCGTATTGTCAGCGGTGTTGGAAATATTTACGCCAATGAGGCTCTGTTCACGGCAGGGATACAGCCGGTAAAGGCAGCAGGACGGATTTCCCGAAAGCGGTACCAGCGGCTTGCTGCTGCAATTAAAAAGACGCTGCGAACAGCCATAGCTGCCGGCGGAACGACCCTGCGTGATTTTCAGGATGAGTCCGGCAATCCGGGATATTTTCAAATGAAGCTTAAAGTATATGGACGCGGCGGGGAGCCCTGTTTAGTATGCGGCCGGCGTATCCGCCACGTGCGGCATGGACAGAGATCAACCTATTACTGTCCGCGCTGTCAGCACTGAATAAAAACGGGTATCAGAGAGAGGTTACCGGGTATGAATATCATAAGAATCTGTGTGCACAAGATGTGTGGTGTCGGTATCATTATTCTGTTGGGCTGTTCTTCCGCTCATGGCTGGTATGACAAAACGCACCTTGCAGTTGCAAAAGTAACCGGGTACGCGGCGTGGTACAATGCGGTTGGCGCAGATATTGCCAAGCTGAAAGCAGGCCGCATTGAAATCAATAATCATTTTTTTAATAACCCTGAAAATAAAGAAATAACCCCGGCACTGGTACTTTCTCAAGTCAAACGCTACAATGATCCTCAGGATTTGGGTGGACACCTTTATGGAGCCATCATCGGTGCTCTACAGGGATATGCACACAGCACCAGGGACTTTAAATACGCTGAACATCATATTGCGTACTGTGCGCACTATGTGGGAGACCTCTCACAGCCCCTGCATAATATTCCCAATGATGAATTCAACCTGAAAAATCATAATAAAAATGACGGGATTGTTAATGAGGAGGTTTTGGATAATCTCCCTGAGATAAAAAAATATATGTACCGTATTACTCTGCGGCCTGATAATTTTGAAGATGACCTGGCACGGGAGATCGCACGCATTGCCAACACAGCGCGGTATCTGGGGCTCAGGCTAAGGCGGGAAAACAGGGACATAACACGGCAGGAGGCGTACCGGCAGCTGGGCCACAGCGCATCATTATTACAGGCAATCCTGAAACATCTGGGAAAGGTTTATTAACGACTACGGAGGAATCGTTTTTATGGCAGTACATCCACTGGCAGGGAAACCCGCCCCACCCGCGCTGCTGGTAAATATTCAAGAACTGGTGAATGCCTATTACTCGGGACGTCCCGATGTCTCTGATCCGGCGCAACGCGTGTCATTCGGGACGTCCGGGCACCGGGGCACTTCCCTGAAGGGAAGCTTTAATGAAGATCACATACGGGCCATTACCCAGGCAATCTGTGAGTATAGAACGGGCAAGGGAATTTCCGGCCCCCTGTTTCTCGGCATGGACACCCATGCGCTTTCAGAGCCTGCCCAAAAAACAGCACTGGAAGTTTTAGCAGCCAACGGGGTGGAGGTGATGGTGCAGGAAAATTCAGGCTACACCCCTACGCCGGTTATCTCTCATGCTATTCTTACCTACAACCGAGGCAGACAATCCGGTCTTGCCGATGGTGTGGTCATCACCCCATCCCACAATCCTCCGGACAACGGCGGGCTCAAATACAACCCGCCCCAGGGCGGGCCGGCAGATACGCACATCACGCGGCGGATAGAAGACAGGGCCAATGAACTGCTGCGATCAGGCAATAAAGGGGTAAAAAAAGTCCCCTATGAAAAGGCACTGAAAGCAGATACCATCCGCGACTATGATTATGTGGCGCCCTATGTTGCAGATCTTGGTACGGTACTGGATATGGATGTCATCCGGGCGTCGGGTCTGCGCATTGGAGCAGATACGCTGGGAGGTGCGGGGATTGCATTCTGGGAGCCGATTGCGCTGCGCTACGGGTTGCAGATTGACATACTGCATCAGGCAGTTGACACAACCTTCAGTTTCATGACGGTTGACAAGGACGGAAAAATCAGGATGGACTGTTCTTCCCCCTATGCTATGGCAAGCCTTATCGGGCTGAAAGACACCTATGACATTGCCTTTGGCAATGACCCTGACTTTGACCGCCATGGAATCGTTACCCGGAGTGCCGGCCTGATGAATCCCAACCAGTACCTCTCGGTTGCCATCTGGTACCTGTTTCAGAACCGGCCCGGATGGAGAGCAGATGCTGCCATCGGCAAAACGCTGGTGAGCAGCAGCATGATAGACAGAGTCGCCCGCCACCTGGGGAGACGCCTGTGTGAAGTACCGGTCGGGTTCAAGTGGTTTGTGGACGGACTGCTTGACGGCTCATACGGGTTTGGCGGCGAAGAAAGCGCCGGAGCTTCTTTTTTGCGAACGGATGGCACGGTCTGGACAACCGACAAAGACGGTTTCATCATGGACCTCCTGGCAGCAGAGATCACTGCCCGCAGCGGCCGCGACCCGGGGGAGCATTACCGGAAGCTCACGGAGATGTTTGGCAATCCGGTATATGAGCGGGTTGATGCACCAGCAACGCCAGCCCAGAAACAGATCCTGGAAAAACTTTCGCCTCAGTACATTACCGCTTCAGTCCTTGCCGGGGAAAAAATAGCTGCCACCCTGACTGCGGCTCCCGGCAACGGGGCTGCCATCGGGGGACTTAAAGTGGTTGCTGAAAACGGCTGGTTTGCAGCCCGGCCTTCAGGAACTGAAGATATATACAAAATTTATGCAGAGAGTTTTAAAGGCAGGGAGCACCTCAACCGGATTTTAGAGGAAGCCCAGGCCATAGTGAGCGCTGCCTTCCGCGCGGCCGGGGTGTAACTCATACACATCAGAAGCTATGAGTTTTATAAACAAACATAACAAATGGAGGGAGAGGATTATGAAACGAGTATCTATGTGTTGTCTTGTGGCAGTGGTGTTATTAGTACCTTTAGCCGCAGGCTTTGCTGAAGATACTAAATACGAAAAAGGCGGCCCCAAATATCTCTATATCAAAGCAACCAAGGCGCCCCCGCAACACCCTGCCTATGATAAGGATATTAAATGCCAGGAATGCCACGTGTATGCCGGGGTGGATGCCTATACCGCAGCAACCATGACCCTCAAGAAGAGCAAAACCGGCGCACTCTCGCGGGAAGAAATTGAAAAGAGGATTGCCGAGATAGTTAAAGGTAAAGGAGACTACCGGGAAATCTATATCCTGAGTACTGCATATAAAAATAAGCCCCTGGCAACACCCATTGAGTTTGTTCTGGATCCCAGAACATTAAACCTCTATGCGATGTCTGAACGGCAGACTGAGAAACTGTTTCACGTAGCATCAAATCAGAATGTTTCCTGTGCGTATGTCAAGCAGCTTGAGCACCATAATTACTTTAAAGAGCCGCTCAGCATACAGGTAGTGGGAAAGGCACAACTGCTTCGCGGGAAAGATCCGGGCTTTGCAGAAGCCTTGAATATCTACCTTCCAACCCTTCCCTTGAAGTTAACACCGGAGCTCATACAGGCGATTAAAGAAACAAAGATAGTAACAAAGGTAACGCCGGAGCGGATTATAATAAGGGACTATACGCAGAAGGAGAAAGGTAATCGCATGGTCCAGATATGGGAGCGTCAGGATAAAAAATAGAACCCGGGTTAATAACCCTTAACCACACTATGTATTGAAGCAAAAAAGCGGAGCCAGTGATGACTCCGCTTTTTTGCATAATTTAAATGTATAGGAATTTCCTTTTTGATAAGCAGAGGTAATAAAAGGCA
>CAIYCZ010000466.1 GCA_903924805.1 uncultured delta proteobacterium
GCTGCCTTCCACCGAGGTACAGAAGCAGTTTGCAAACGGCACCGTACAGGCCATGCCAATCAGCAGGGCTTTATTTCTGCGGGCAAGATAATACGGATCCGGTACATCGCCTTTAAAGACCGGGTCAAGCAGAGAAAAGCTGCGGGCATCACAGGGGCGAACGCCAAACAAAATGCTTTGTTTTATGTCCTGGGCATCCGGCGCCTGTATCTGATCATTCTGATCATATGAATAAAGCGGCTCGGTCTTCGGAAAGATAGCGTGTTTTATAATTTTTGCCTGATGGGTAAGGTCCGGAGAATTATTCCGGCAATCAGGGACAGGTTCAAAAAGGGTGTCCCCGTCTTTTTCTACCGGAGCCCAGATCGCGTAGTCAGTAGATAGAGAGGATAAAAAATCTGGCACTGAATCTTTCTGCAGAATAAAAACATCCATGCGCTCAAACCCTATAAAATAAATCCCTGCGGATCTTCCGTGTGAAATGTTGTCAGCAGCGACTTTGCTTTTGGATCTTTACCCGATTCATAATTAAAAAGCTCTTTTGCATCTTTTTCCAGCTTGCGGTTAAGCTTCATGAGCGGAAGGTTCATGGGGCACACCCGCTCGCACTCCCCGCAGCCGATACATCTTCCGGCAAGGTGAAAGGTGCGGATGATCTGAAACATGAAATTTTCTGACGTATCAGCGGAGCGGCGCAGCCACTGGGGACTCAGGCTGTCCAGGCTGCAGATGGTTGAATACCAGCGCGGGCACACATTCCTGCAGGCATAACACCTGACGCACTTAGAGAACTGCTGCTGCCAGTAGGCGAGCCGTTCTTCCAGGGGTAATGCTTCAAACGCCGCTATCTCATCATAGTGGAACGGCCGGGCTGCGAGTTTGTCCCCGATCAGCTTATCGTAAATGAGCGGCGTGGGATAGCGGCATACCGTGCACAGCTCGGCAAGCAGTTCCTCTTTGGGCACCGTATGTGACTGTCCCTGAACAGTGATGATATAGTTTCCGTTTTCTTCAGTCACTTCTGCTGGCTCAGTCACCTGGGGAAAGCGGGCTTCAATCTTTCGCTGATCAATTACGCCCTGGCACGAAACTCCAATGATATACAGCCTATCACGCGGCACACCCTTTTCTTCTATCAGCAGATTAATTGCCCGGGAATCACAGCCGCGCGCAACAATGGCTATTTTTGAAGGCTTCAGTGCCTGTTCCGTGAGACCGGGGAGGGTTTCTTCCATCATAACATATTTAACCAGGCTCATATTGCACAGCGGTGACATGATGAGCTGATCAATATCCTCCTTAGGCTCAATAAATGCGGGGGAGACTCTGAAGCCGTAGCTGCCTTTCTTATAGCCGATCAGATATTTAACGTCTTTGCGGCCAAGCGCCCGCGCTGCTTCCTCTTTCAGCTTTTGCACATTCATACCGCTTCCCGTATATAGGATTGCTGGGGACCTATTTCCTGCAATTCTTTGGTTATCTCAGTTATGACATCGGCAAACTTCTTGCCCTCTGAGGCAGAAACCCAGCTCATTCTCAGCCGCAGCGGGTTAATGCCGCTGAACTCCAGGAGACTCCGCAGCATGGTAAACCTGCGCCGCGCAAGATAATTGCCACTCACATAGTGGCATTCGCCGGGGTGTCAGCCGGACACCAGTACGCCGTCCGCTCCCTCCCGCAGTGCCTGCACAACAAACAGCGGATTTACCCTGCCGGTGCACATGACGCGGACCACCTTCACATTGGGAGGGTAGTGCATGCGTGTCGTGCCGGTCAGGTCCGCGCCGGCGTATGAACACCAGTTGCAGAGAAAGGCGACGATGTTCGGTTCAAAATTACTCATAGCGTTCTCCCAGAGCTGCAATAACGGCGAGCATTTGCTCGTCGGTAAAAGACTTCTGCTGCATCGCGCCGCAGAGAC
>CAIYCZ010000467.1 GCA_903924805.1 uncultured delta proteobacterium
AATTTTAGTTTCATAGATCTTTTGCCCGTGCCGGTCGTATTCTTCGACAGGGAATTCACAATACAGTTCATCAATAGTCCCGGGGCGGAGATCCTAACCGGCGCCAGGGAAACCTGCCTGGGGCAGAAGTGCCCGCTCTATAAGGAGTGCTTTGTCACCCTGATGAGACAGCGCGCAGCAAAAGCAGATGTTATCATTGTAAATCATCACCTGTTTATGACTGATATCATTATCCGCAATGCCGGCTACGGGGAGCTGCTGCCGGATTATGAAGTAATCATTTTTGATGAAGCACACCAGCTTGAATCTGCCGCAACCCAGCATCTGGGGCTTTCTGTTTCAACATATCGCATTGAGGAGCTCGTCCGCGATATCCAGCGGGAGATGGCCGGCGCAGGGGTGGAAGGGCAGAAGTCTCTGACCGGGTTTATGACAGCACTGCTCGCAGCCGCGCAAAACTTCTTTGCCCATTTTTCAGCCGGGCCGGAAAGCTTCAGGATAACCGAGGATGTCCTTGATCAAAAAACCTGGGATGATTTTTCAACACTTCAAGACGACCTGTGCGCTCTGTGCAGCCGCATTGACAGCCTGGATAAAAAAACCGATGAGCTTGAAAACTGCCGCAGCCGGACGCTCCTCCTGGGCGAGGAGCTGGCATCCATTCTGGAGCGGAAGGCCTCCTCGTTTGTTTCATGGTGCGAAAAGCGCGGCAAGGGGGTTTTTCTCCATTCCTCCCCCATTGAAATAGGAGGAGAATTTGAGAATCTTCTGTACCCGCATAGTAATACCATACTATTTACCTCAGCCACGCTTTCCACAGAAGACAACTTTTCCTATTTTAAGAGGCGGCTGGGGTTAGACAGGGTTGCGCCTCCTGAGGAGCTTATCGTTCCTTCGCATTTTGATTTTGCCTCTCAGGCACTGCTCTATATGCCGGAGCATATTGCTGAACCTAACAGCAAGAGGTTTGTCAGTGATGCTGCCCGGCACATTGAACAGATTCTCTCGCTGAGCAGGGGTAGAGCGTTTGTGCTGTTTACCAGCTATCGCAAAATGGAAGAGGTGCATGGAATGCTTAAAGACCGGCTGCCGTATTCTGTGCTGCTGCAGGGCACAAAACCGCGCTCTGAGCTGCTGCAGACATTTAAGGAAGATATTTCCTCGGTTCTGTTTGCAACCAGCAGCTTCTGGGAAGGAGTTGATGTGATGGGAGAGGCGCTGAGCTGTGTCATCATCGACCGGCTGCCGTTTGCGGTGCCGACAGAGCCTCTGGTGGAAGCGCGGATAGAGCGTATTGCTGGCGGAGGGGAGAACCCGTTTCTTTCCTACCAGGTGCCGCAAGCGATTATAACGCTCCGCCAGGGACTTGGCAGGCTGATACGGAGTAAAAAAGACCGGGGCATTTTGTGCATTCTGGACAATCGCATGTACACGCGCTATTATGGCACGCTGTTTTTGCAGAGCCTTCCCCGCTGCACGGTGACCCGGAGCCCGGTATCTGTCGAACAATTTATGCACCGGTAAATAGAATCAGCAGGCGTGCTGCAGACGCATGGTTTAAAACTGCCCTTGACCGGGTGGTAAAAATATTATATCTTCAGAGTACGTGAGGGTAATTGTCCGTTAATTAAAAGAGAGCGTACATTATGGTTTTTAATGTTGAAAAAGAGCCTATTGAAATCCCTGATATCATGCCGCTTCTGCCGGTGAGGGACCTCGTTGTTTACTCATATATGTTCCTGCCCCTTTTTGTCGGCAGGGATTCCTCCATCAGGGCTGTTGAAGAGGCTATGAAGCAGAACCGTCTGATTCTGCTGGCCACCCAGAAAAACCCTGCTGAAGACAACCCAACCCCGAATGATATTTACCCGGTCGGCACGGTGGCTATGATCATGCGCAAGCTGAAGCTTCCCGACAACCGGATTAAAATTCTCATCCAGGGGCTGGTGAAAGCGCGCATCAAGCGCTATATTCAGGACTCATCCGTGTTCACCGTTGAGATTGAGAAACTGGTTGAGCCGGTTGCCGGAGAATTAACGGTTGAAATTGAAGCACTGATGCGCAACGTCAAAGAGCAGTGCGAAAAGATTCTCTCCCTCAAGGGGCTTATCTCGTCTGAAGTGCTGGAAATCCTGGAGAACGTTAATGAACCCGGCAGGCTTGCCGATCTTGTGGCATCAAATCTGAAGCTCAGCATTGACGAGTCGCAGAAGATTCTTGAAATCATTGACCCGGTGGTGAGGCTTAAAAGAGTTCACGAGCACCTCAGCAAGGAGCTGGAACTCTCCACCATGCAGGCGAAAATCCAGTCTCAGGCAAAAGAGGAAATGTCAAAGACTCAGCGTGACTATTTCCTCCGCGAGCAGCTCCGCGCCATCAAGTCAGAGCTGGGAGACATGGATGAGAAGACCCAGGAGATAAATGAGTTCTCACAAAAAATTGAAAAGGCCAAGATGCCCCAGGACGCTGAAAAGGAATCACGAAAACAGCTCAGCCGTCTTGAGCAGATGCACCCTGATTCTGCAGAGGCATCTATTGTGAGAACCTACCTTGACTGGATGGTGGATCTGCCCTGGAGCATTGCAACCAAGGACAATCTGGATATAAAGAAAGCGCAAAAGGTTCTTGATGAAGATCACTATGACCTGGATAAGGTAAAGGAGAGAATCCTTGAATACCTTTCGGTGCGGAAGCTAAAAAAGAAGATGAAAGGTCCGATCCTCTGTTTTGTCGGCCCGCCGGGCGTCGGTAAAACGTCTCTTGGCAAATCGATTGCGCGCGCCCTGGGAAGGAAATTTGTGCGGATATCCCTGGGCGGCATCCGTGATGAAGCAGAAATCAGAGGCCACCGCCGCACCTATATCGGCGCACTGCCCGGCAGAATCATCCAGGGCATCAAGCAGGCGGGAACCAACAATCCGGTATTCATGATGGATGAGATTGACAAGGTGGGGACTGATTTTCGCGGCGACCCGTCTGCAGCACTTCTGGAAGTGCTTGATCCTGAACAGAATTATGCCTTCAGCGATCACTATCTAAACATTGCCGTTGATCTCTCTAATGTGATGTTTATCACCACGGCAAACCTGGTTGATCCCATACTGTCTGCCCTGAAAGACAGAATGGAGGTCACAGAACTCTCAGGCTACACCGATGAGGAGAAGCTGAAGATCACCCGGCAGTTTATCCTGCCGCGGCAGCTTGAAGAAAACGGCATTACCGTGACAGATCTGTATATATCAGATGAAGCGATACTGGCAATCATTAACCAGTACACGATGGAGGCAGGGCTGCGCAACCTGGAACGGGAAATCGGCAGCATCTGCCGCAAAACGGCGCGCAGTATTGCAGAGGGGAAAAAGGGGAGAACCAAAATCAGCCGCAATAACATCCATAAATTTCTGGGCGCTCCCAAGCGTCTCCCCGAGGAAGAGCAGGAAGCCCATGAAGTCGGTATTGCAACCGGCCTTGCCTGGACCCAGGCAGGAGGAGACATCCTGTACATCGAAGCGACTATTTTGAAGGGCAAAGGGGGTCTGGTACTCACCGGCTCGCTGGGTGACATTATGAAGGAATCTGCCCAGGCCGCTCTTTCCTATACGCGCTCGCGGGCAAAGGGACTCGGCATTGATGCCAATTTCTTTGAAAAGCATGATATACATATCCATGTGCCGGCAGGGGCAATCCCTAAAGACGGGCCATCAGCAGGTGTTACCATGGCGGTAGCGCTCATATCTGCCCTCACCAAGACGCCGGTGAGCAAAGATGTGGCCATGACCGGTGAAATAACGCTTCGCGGCAGGGTGCTGCCGGTTGGCGGTCTTAAAGAAAAGTCACTTGCAGCGCTGCGGCAAAACATTAAAACGATTATCGTCCCTGCGCGGAATCTGAAGGATCTTGAAGACATTCCCCAGACCATCAGAAAAAAACTCAGCTATGTTTTTGCCAAACACATGGATGATATTCTGGATATAGCTCTGTTAAAAAAGAACCCCAGAACCACCAAAAAACGTCAGGCAGCGCGTGGAGCTAAAAAAGTTAGGTGAATTCGGGCTGATTGACAGAATCGCCCGTCTGGCATCACGGAAACATCCATCCATTATACAGGGCATTGGCGATGACGCAGCGGTATTACGGCTCACTGAAAAAGAAAGCCTGCTTATAACCACGGATCTGCTGACCGAAGGAATTCATTTTGAAACCTCCAGCACCACGCCCTATCTTCTGGGAAAAAAATCAGTTGCCGCTAACCTGAGCGATATTGCCGCCATGGGCGGCACACCGCTGTACTATGTGGTATCTCTTTCAATCCCGCCCCGCACCCCGTATGAATTTATACAGAAGCTGTATCAGGGCATGCGTGCGCAGGCACAGCAGCACGGGGCCGCCCTTGTGGGGGGAGACACGACAGCATCGGC
>CAIYCZ010000468.1 GCA_903924805.1 uncultured delta proteobacterium
TGAAAGCTTGATGCAATGTTTATATGACGCTCCGTGAGGTCTTCATAAGGGTAGCGCTCATTGCCGAAAGTTTCAATAAACTGGTCAGAATAGCGCCTCGGGCTCCATATATAATAGGTGAAGTAATCGAGGTCAAAACGGAGTTCCCCACGCTTTTTATCGAAATACATGATCTTTGCAAATTGATCATAGAATTCAGGATCGCCATAAGCTGCCAGGCCCATGACCTTCCATTCATCGCTATTGGCACGATAGCCCAAATACTGGGTAATTGCCGCATATACCTGCCCCATGGAGTGCGGAAACAGGGTCCTGCCAATGGAATGTAGCTTGTTTCCTTCACCGACAAAAAATTGATGGCTGATATCATCTCCGTATGCATCTATGGTCAGAATAGCCGCCTTTTCAAACGGGGATACGAAAAAAGCACTGGCTGCGTGTGAAGAATGATGCGGGACGAAGTGAATGTTTAACTCACCTTCAGAAAAACCAATTTTTTCATCTATGTAGGTAACTCTCTTATTGCTTTTATCGCCTCCAATATGGCGGAACAGGTTATTTGGGATGTAATGGAGGAAGTGCTTGTGGTAGCGAATTGCTGCTGCCGAGTCCAGCGGCTCAAGTTCGTGACCGGGGTTCCATGCAAATACCACATGGTCTATATCTTTGAGCTTCATTCCCGCAGACTCAAGGCAATAGTTTACCGCTCTGGCAGGATAGGAGTCTGAAAATTTAATACGATCAAACCGCTCCTCTCGTGCTGCTGCTATCAGGGTGCCGTCTTTGATAATCGCGGCGGCAGAATTTGAATCATTTAATCCCAAAATATACATAATAACCACCTTCGCTTTTCATGACATGTGCATTAATATTTTCAGACTTCTTTCTCCATGATTAAATAGTAAATCTACTGTAGAAAGGTTAGGCACAAAGCCCTGGCACAGCTGGGGATATACCGGCGACTTGTAGTCTAACCACCTGATGTCCACCCCGTTTTTCGTAAAATTTTCCAGCTTAAGATAATCCCTCCCTGAAGCGCCGCATAAGTAAACATCAGCCTTCTGTTGCAGGCATATCTGCAAAATAAGATCAGAGCCCGTGTACGTAGTAACATTCATTGAAGATGAGTAGACCATCGGCGTGTGAATGTTTAGCTGCATTCTAAAGAAATTAATAAGTGCCATATTTAATTCTATTAATCTGTCATATGGTCTGAGGAGTGTAGACCGGAAATTTTCATAGTAGTGCTCGAAATACGGGGCTGTACAATAAAAATGCTCTACCTTCTTTAATATTTTATTCTGCCAGTACTGGGTATTATCTATCTCAACATCGCAGATAGATTGCGTGTATTTACCCTTTGATTTAACGGGAGTAACTATATAGCTGACTTCTCCTCTGGGAGAAACAATTCGATTGCGATTTTCAAAGTATCTTTTTTTAAACTGCACATGATCAAAAACGACATACAGGTCTGCCAGTGCCATTTTATGGAAAAATCCGAGCCAGGGCATAAATTCAGGTTGGTGAATCGCTAACTGCATTGCACCTTATTCCCAAAAAAATTTCATAACATGGAATGTTTCAGCATACGGGACGCCGACTTTAGCGCCTGCGGCACTGTTCTGTTTTTTAACAAAATCTATCCAGGAGTAATTCACCTGTTTCATCTCCGATTCAAATATATTAAGAAGCTCAACTTTCCGATCCATATAATCTGAAATGTTGACATAATAATTGTCATCTTGCGTGTTATCCATAATGTACCAGTTGCTTCTATAAAAGAACACCTGATTACATTTTCTGCAGGCGCGCATTGAGATGTATCCTACAGCAGCATGATCTGCGTGGCTGTCGTTAGGCTGATGAGTGTATACGCGGTCCGGCTTGATGTTATTTACAATCCCTTCAATTTCAAGCACGAGCTTTTCGGTTGGAATAAGCACTATAGGGTCTTTATTACAGCACAACAGGCTTGCCCTTAAAAACCGAGCACTTTTTTCACCTTCTGTCCGTGCCTGATCCCGTTCCCTACTGGACTCTTTAGAAGGGCTTGTGTAAGCGGAATGAGTAACAACCAGCAAATTAATTTCATCGCCTAAATCTTGGTGTTTCAAAAGAGTTCCGCCACATCCGAGTTCAATATCGTCAAAATGTGCACCTATTGCCAACACTCTCATATTACCCCCAGCAATGATACCGTATCCATCCTAACCCGGACAAGCCGGAACCAAAGTTAAACTGCATAAACTAAAAAAGACACAAAGAAGATTAAATTTGGAACTCAGGAACTCAGGAAGGTAAAAACAAAAAAATACTGAATTCTTGAGTTCAAGATTTTGTAAATATTTTTCCATTTTTGCAAGAATTTTAGTTTTAAGCGCCTAATTGGTTTATAACACACGGTTGTTTGCCACATCAGCACGATGTTTATTATTGTTAATGGTTAAAAGATTGCAATAACTATTTTGTATCGCACGTGCTGCCATACACCATAAATTCCAGAACCTTTTCTGCACGCTTTCCCCAGGTGTATTGCTCTACATCAACCGCAGTCTGTACAGTATCTGTTTGTATCCCTTCACACCAGTTAATGTAAAACAGCGTATATCAGGATGGTGTGCACTGAACCGAGTCATTTGTATTCTCCGGGTCTCCTCTGGATTGAAGCTGCCACAAACGGAAATACGTTCCGCCGCGTGACAATAGTTCCGTATGGCTCCCCTGCTCGACTACCTTCCCCTTTTCCAGCACCACAATCTGATCAGCCATGGCTACCGTAGAGAGGCGATGTGCAATAATAAGCACGGTGCGCTCACTGCGCAGATTATCAATAGCTTGCTGAATAATGCGCTCAGAGTGACTGTCAAGATTGCTGGTAGCTTCATCCAGTATCAATAGTTCCGGATTCCGCAGGATAGCTCGAGCAATGGCAATCCGTTGACATTCTCCACCGGACAGGCGATAACCGCGATTTCCCACTACGGTATCATAGCCTTCATCCAGATTTATAATAAATTCATGGGCATGTGCTGTTCGGGCTGCTGCAATTATTTCTTCTTCTGTTGTATCCAGCTTGCCAAAAGCAATATTTTCACGAATACTGGTGCTGAAGAGAAAGGTATCCTGGCTGACCACGCCGATGTGGTCTCTCCATTGGCCCTGATTTAAATTACGCAGATCTGCACCATCAACCAGAATTTTCCCTTGTGTCGGATCGTATAGCCTCATGAGCAAGTCAGCAACAGTGGTTTTACCGCTGCCCGATTCCCCGACAAGAGCAGTCATACTCCCTTTTAGGATCGTGAATGAAAGGTCTTTCACCGCTTCCGATTTCCCCCCCCTGGCATACTGCAGTGAGACATGCTGAAATTCGATCCCCTGACGCAGACCGGTAAATGGCTGTCCCCCATCAACCATATATTCCTTATCATCAGTGCGCATGAAACTGGACACGCGATTCACCTCCGGCATGCTGGATATGAGATTGACACGGCAGGTGTTTATGGTGTTGATGAGTGGCATGAGGCGATACAGCACGAAGATGAAAATAAGCAGCCTGGGTACGGCACTTCTGCCCTCAGTGCCCAGTATTACATACCCTGCAATGACAAGAAGTGCTACACCAATTATGGTAAGGGATTGCATAATCGGTGATACCACGGCTCGCCATATATTAGCCCTGCGTATACCTCCCATGCTCCCCGCAAGAGCAGACCCAACCTTCTCAACTGCATAGTCTTCCCGGGCAAAGGTCCGTACTATGCGTTGCCCCTGCAGATAATCAATCATCCGCTCGTTGAGAAGGATGGTTGATTTTATATATTTTTTGGCAATTCCCCTTACGCGTTCTATTATTCCCTTTAGAAAACTTGAGAAAATGATAAGAGTTCCAAGAGCAAGCAACGTTGTGGGCCAGGACAGCCAGAACAGCGCACAGATATAAACTGCTGAGACCAAAAAATTTTCCAGGATTAGATTTGTCTGACCAATAACGGCAAATACAGAAGCAACCTGATTGAGATAGGTTGTCAAATCGCCAATCTTATAGCGGCTTATCTGGCCATAGCTTAACCGCATAATCTGGCGGAAGACCCTGCTATACATATCGCCCTGTACCCGCGTTTGCAGATGCACGGAGGCTACGGTGCTTCCATACTGCATGCCGCTGCGTAACAGTTGAGAGATGACCGCCATGCTTATGAGAAGGAA
>CAIYCZ010000469.1 GCA_903924805.1 uncultured delta proteobacterium
CGAGATCTACACAGGCGAAGACACTCTTTCCCTACACGACGCTCTTCCGATCTCGACCCAAAGATCGCCGGGAAATAGCATCAACCGTATTGCTTTTGCGCAAGGACTACCCGCTCATGCCCGGCATAGTCTTTAACGACCTTCACTGCATTAAACAAACCGGTTTGCTGGAATAGTTCAGCAACTGCGGCCGCCTGGCCGGCCCCCATCTCCAGTATCACCCAGCCTTTTCCCCTCAGCAGTGCCGGCATCTGCGGTATCCACTGCCGGTAAAAGTCAAGCCCGTCTATCCCTCCGTCAAGCGCCGCAATTGGCTCATGCTCACGTATTTCCCGTGCAAGCCCTTTTAAATCACCGCTTCGTATGTAGGGCGGATTTGATACTATCAGGTCAAATAGTTCCTTCTGTCTGAAAGGCGTTACCGAATCGCCGCAGACCAACCGTATTCTGCCGGCATAACCGTGTTCCGTACTGTTTGCCCGGGCAACTGCTAACGCAGCCCGGGAAATATCCGCAGCATAAATGATACTTTCATGCAGCTCTTTTGCCAGGGCAATGGCGATTGCTCCGCTGCCGGTCCCGATATCAAGCAGGGTGAGCTGAGTAGCTGCGAAGACAGCAGGTTTAAAAACGTTTAGTGCTTCTTCAACCAGCAGTTCAGTCTCTGGACGGGGAATCAGAACCCCTTTCCCCACCCGTATTTTCAGAGACCAGAATTCCCTATACCCGGTCAGGTAGGCTACCGGCTCGCCTGCTGCCCTGCGCCTGACAAGCTCTCTGAATGATGAAATTTCTGTTTCAGAAACCGGGCGGTCAAAGTTTGTATAGAGTTGAACGCGTCCCGTGGCACGGCAATGGGCAAGCAGCAGCTCGGCATCAAGGCGCGGCGTTTCGATGTCTTTCTTCTTAAAATATCCGGTCGTCTCATTGATGAGTTCAATAACAGTCCACTGTTTGTTCATATGGCTTACACCATAGCAAAATATCAAATGCAAAAAAAGATATTTAAACTATGGGTTGTCTCCAAAAAAAGTGGGTAAGCACAAACAGTGCAAGCGACATGTGAGGAGAGAAGAGAAGGCAGGCTAATCCTGCTTAATGAGGCTTTGTGATTGAATCAAGGCCAGATTCTTTGAGAGATTCTGACTGGAAGTGGGCTGTCAAATGATCAAGAATCTCCTGAATGTCGCCCATCATGATTGTCTCTATGCGGTACAGGGTAAGCCCTACCCGGTGGTCGGTGACCCTGCCCTGGGGAAAGTTGTAGGTGCGTATGCGTTCGCTCCGGTCGCCGGAGCCGACCTGGCTCTTGCGCTCTTTTGATATCTTATCCTGCTGCTCTTTCGTTGCAAGGTCAAGCAGCCTGGATTTGAGCACCTTGATTGCTTTTGCCTTGTTTTTGTGCTGGGATTTTTCATCCTGGCAGGTAACCACCAGGCCGGTAGGAAGATGCGTGACGCGCACTGCAGAGTCGGTGGTGTTGACGCTCTGGCCGCCGGGGCCTGATGAACGGTACACATCAATTTTCAGGTCATCGGGGTTGATTACCACATCAACATCTTCTGCCTCGGGAAGCACCGCAACGGTCACTGCTGATGTGTGTGTGCGGCCCTGCGTCTCTGTATCGGGGACGCGCTGAACCCGGTGCACGCCGCTTTCGTGCTTCATCTGGCTGTACACCCCCTCCCCTTCAATGAGGGCGATAATTTCCTTGGCACCTTTAAGTCCGGTAATGCTCTGGCTTAAAATATCTACCCGCCACCGCCTGCGCTCTGCAAATTTCGCGTACATCCGGAACAGGTCCATGGCAAACAGGGCAGCCTCTTCGCCGCCGGTACCTGCCCGTATTTCAAGGATTACATTCCTCTCATCCCGCGGATCCTTTGGCAGGAGCATGAAGCGCAGATTTTCTTCAAGCTCTTCCTTCTCCTTTTTGAGGATTGCTATCTCCTCCCGCGCAATATCCTTTAATCCTTCATCGTCATCGTGGAGAAACTGCCTGTTATTTTCAATCTCTTCGGATATTTTTTTGTAGCGCTGGTAGCGCTCCACCAGAGAGGTAAGCCGTGCCCGTTCACGGGCAAGCTTCTGATAGCGTTCCATGTCCTGAAAGATGTTCGGGTCGCTCAGGGCAACCTCAAGCTCCCGGTATTTCTGTTCTACCTCTTCCAACTTGTCAAACATGGAACTCATGCCAGCCTCTGGGGGGTCTCTCTGCTGCGCCGTACGGTTACCGCAACAGGCACCTGGTTATTCTTTGCTGGTGGCAGAATCAATTTGTTACCGGGACTTCCTTTTTTTGGGCCTTGGCATAGCGCTGCCTGAACTTCTCAATCCGTCCTGCAGAGTCCACCATCCTCTGTTTGCCGGTGAAAAATCCGTGGCAACTGGAACACACTTCGACCTTGATTTCCTTTCTGGTAGAGCGCGTCTCAAAGGTATTGCCGCAGACACACTTTACTACGGTCTTCACATAGTTTGGATGAATGCCTTTCTTCACTGCAACAGCTCCTTTCCCTGTACTCATTTATTCATCGAATTGAGGAATTCGGTATTATCTTCTGTCTCGCGGAATTTTTCAAGCAGAAATTCCATGGCATCAACCGTATTGAGCGGCTGCAGCACTTTGCGCAGCAGCCATATTCTGCTCAGGCTTTCCTCGGGCAGCAGCAGCTCCTCTTTTCTCGTCCCTGAGCGGTTGATATCAATAGCCGGGAACACCCTCCGGTCTGCGAGCTTCCGCTCCAGATAAATTTCCATATTGCCGGTTCCCTTGAACTCTTCAAAAATAACCTCGTCCATTCTGCTTCCCGTATCGATGAGGGCGGTTGCGATTATGGTGAGGCTCCCGCCGTCTTCGATATTGCGTGCAGCACCGAAGAACCGCTTCGGCTTGTGCAGAGCATTCGAATCAACACCGCCGGAGAGCACCTTGCCGCTGGGGGGGACGACCGTATTATAGGCCCGGGCCAGACGCGTTATGCTGTCAAGCAGAATAACCACATCCTTATTGTGCTCAACCAGGCGCTTTGCCTTTTCAATAACCATCTCCGCAACCTGAACATGGCGCTGGGCAGGCTCATCAAAGGTGGAGCTGATAACCTCTCCGGTTACCGAGCGCTGCATATCAGTCACTTCTTCCGGGCGTTCATCAATGAGCAGCACGATAAGCACGATATCTGGATGATTCTTGGTAATGGAGTTGGCGATAGCCTGCAGGAGCATGGTTTTACCGGTGCGCGGCGGAGAGACAATCAGCCCGCGCTGCCCCATTCCGATGGGGGTGAGCAGGTCCATGACCCGGCTGGATAAGTTCTCCTGTTCAGTCTCAAGCCGTATCCGCTCCATGGGATACAGCGGGGTCAGATTGTCAAACAGAATCTTATCCCGGGCAAGCTCGGGATTTTCATAGTTGACCGATTCCACTTTCAGCAGGGCAAAATACCGCTCTGACTCTTTGGGAGGCCGGATCTGCCCGGAAACGGTATCACCGGTGCGCAGGTTAAATCTGCGTATCTGGGAGGGAGAGACATAAATGTCATCAGGCCCCGGCAGGTAGTTGTAATCCGGAGCCCGTAAAAATCCAAACCCGTCGGGAAGAATCTCCAGCACACCTTCTCCATACCTCAGGCCGTTTTTGTCTATCTCCGACTGGAGCAGTGCAAAAATAAGGTCCTGTTTACGCATGCTGCTATAGCCATCCACATTCATCTGTTTTGCAGCGTTCATCAGTTCATTGATTTTCTTTCCCTTTAGTTCCTTTAGGTTCATGTAAAAAATCTCCTTGGTTTTAGAAGTCGTTATATGGTACGCGGCTTACGCGCGGTGCCGTGCACGGAACAATCAGATTACGCACATCGTGTTATTGTGGTTAAACGGGGGATTCAAATTAGAATGTACCGTATGCTCTTGAAATAAAACGGGTATGCTGAAGTAATTGCATATCCAGGAATCGCGATTCTCTGGAAGGCGTCATCGGCCTGTATAGTTCATACATAAGCCGCTTACGTCTTTTGATCATATCATACATATTAAGATAATACGCTATGGTAAACGCCTGCGTTAGGTAATCATGGTACTCTGGTTTATTAAAGAGAAATGTTCACTGGGGAGTCAATACAGGCAACATTAAAAAATTTTGTTACGGAATACTTTTGGCGAGCATTCTGTATATA
>CAIYCZ010000470.1 GCA_903924805.1 uncultured delta proteobacterium
CGGTAACTATGTCCCCTCCGGCCCATACTCCTTTTCTGCTGGTCTCCCCTGTTTCAGCATTGGCAACAATATAGCCCCACTTGTTTAATTCCAGACCCTGGGTGGTGCTGGTGAGCAGCGGATTAGCCCCCGCGCCTATTGCCACCACCACCAGATCACAGGGGATGATGAACTCAGATCCGCTGACGGGAACAGGTCTCCTTCGTCCCGAAGCATCGGGTTCGCCCAGTTCCATGCGCAGGCACTCCATGTCTGTTATCCTTCCGGAGTCATCTCCACAATACCTGATGGGGGCAGTTAAAAAATGTAATTCAATGCCTTCCTCTTCAGCATGATGAATTTCTTCAAGTCGTGCAGGCATCTCTGAACGTGACCGGCGATATACTATCCGTACCTCATCTGCCCCGAGGCGCACTGCTGTCCGCGCTGAATCCATGGCAACATTACCTGCCCCAATCACTGCAACGCGCCTGCCGCTGGCAATAGGCGTATCATACTCAGGGAAGAGATACGCCTTCATCAGATTGGATCTGGTTAAATACTCGTTAGCAGAATAGATGTTGCACAGGTTTTCTCCCGAAATGTTCATAAACTGGGGAAGCCCTGCGCCCAGCCCCAGAAATACCGCATCGAATTCTTCAAGGAGCTCATCGACTGACGTGGTTTTCCCTATTACGCTGTTGAGCACCAGTTCGACCCCGAGCTGTTCTAAATACGCTATCTCATGCTGGACAATTATCTTGGGAAGGCGGAATTCAGGTATGCCATATACCAGCACCCCGCCCGGTTTATGCAGGGCTTCAAAGATAGTCACGTTATGCCCTTTCAGAATAAGGTCGCCGGCGACCGTTAAACCGGCCGGTCCTGAACCCACAACAGCAATTTTTTTATTGGTAGAGGGTGCCTTTTCCGGTATAAACGGCATCCCTTTTTCACGCTCCCAGTCGGCTGCAAAGCGCTCCAGCCTGCCGATTGCTACCGGCTCATCTTTTTTACCAACAATGCACATCTTTTCACACTGGTCTTCCTGCGGGCACACCCGCCCGCACACCGCCGGGAGGCTGTTGCGCTCTTTGAGCTTGCGTGCCGCACCAATGAAAACCCCCTCTGCAATCAGCCCGATAAATGCCGGTATATCAATTTCAACCGGACAGCCCGCTGTGCATTTGGGCTTTTTACACTGTAGACAGCGGCGCGCTTCAAGCTGAGCCAGCTCCGGAGTATATCCCAGGGGAACCTCCTGAAAATTTCTCCTTCGCACTGAAGGCTCCTGCTCAGGCATTTTCTGCCGCGAAATATTTTCTTTTATCTTATGTTCTGACATCCTATCGTCCTCTCTGTTTACCTGCTGTAAAGCTGTCCAGCGAAGCCTTCTCTTCGGAGATGTAGGCCTTCTGCCGTTTCATGAGCTCGTCATAATCGACTTCCAAACCGTCAAATTCAGGGCCGTCCACACAGGTAAACTTGGTCCTGCCGGCGACCGTGACCCGGCATGCCCCGCACATGCCGGTGCCGTCAACCATGATGGAGTTCAGACTCACCAGAGACCTCACGCCATATTCCCGTGACAGCGCGGAAACGGCCTTCATCATCGGTACCGGCCCCATCGTTATTACCAGCTTGATATTGTTTGGACCGGTTAGAAGCTGGCGGAGCACATCGGTCACAAAACCGCGCCGGCCATAGCTCCCATCATCGGTGGTAATGATCAGTTCATTGCTTACCGCCCTCATCTCCTCCTCAAGAATCAGAAGGTCTTTTGTGCGTGCCCCGATAATGGTAATCACCTGGTTGCCGATTTCCCGGTATGCCCGGGTGATCGGATAGAGCACCGCAATTCCGGTTCCGCCGCCGACGCATATAACGGTGCCAAGATTTTCAATATGGGTGGGTCTGCCAAGAGGCCCTACCACGTCTGTGAGATACGCCCCTTCCTTGAGCGTGCCCATGAGGGCTGTGGTTTTCCCCACCACCTGAAATATCAGGGTGATGGTCCCTGCCAGTGGATCTGTGCCGGCCATGGTGAGCGGGATTCTTTCACCCGTCTCGTTAACCCGCACTATGACAAACTGCCCGGGACTTGCTTTGCGGGCAATAAGCGGCGCATCCACCTTGAGTTGAAACACGGTACCCTGTGCCATTTCCTTCTTTTCAATAATTCTGAACACCGTTTACTCCTTCCATCTTAATAATTATCAGGGAATCGTTGCAGGTAAAACAGAAGCACTGTGTCGATACTATAAGAGCATATATAAAATAGTTTTTTTAGCACCGGTGTCAAGTGATAAATAGCTGGCGCCCATGCCTATGAGCCCGCAGAGCCGCTTTTAGACTGCTCCGCAAACCCGCAAGAAAAATTAAAAGCTCCATGAAATTCCATTATTATCCAGGCAGCAACATTTTACTACTTGACATGTTTTGCGTTACCATATATAAAAATGAGTATAATCATATAAGGAGATTATTTAAAATCTCAATACCCCGGGAGAAATAAAAAGCAGAGGTTCATAAGCAGTTGATGGAACAAACTGTTGCCCAACAGGATAACCATCTACCTTAAAGCCGCCTCACAAAACCAAAATTGCCTGCTTTTGTACTCCGTATAACACCAGAATAAAATAATAGTAGCGCATAGCAGACCGGCTAAATCAAAAGGGACCTACAGTGGAAGAGACGTACGAAAGGGCGTGTTATATTGAACGGTTAGGCCTTTTTGGCTGTATCCAGTGCGGCAAGTGTACAGCAGGCTGCCCCCTCAATTACCTCACCCCGTTCAACATCCGCAAAATGGTGTACGATGTCCTTAATTCCAGCGGTGAGGATATCGCAAGCGAGAAGCACGAAATCTGGCAGTGCACTACCTGCTCAACCTGCTCCAGCCGCTGTCCCAAGCAGATTGAACCGCGGGACGTGATCATCAACCTGCGCAGCATCCTTGTTGAAGACGGCAATATCCCTCCGCAGATTCGCGATGTCCTGAAAAGCATCACCATAAATTATAACCCCTGGCGCCTGGGCAAGGAGCAGCGTGCTGAATGGTGCAAGGGGCTTGAGCTCAAGGATGCCTCGGAGGCGGATCTCCTCTATTATGTTGGCTGCACGCCAGCCTTTGACCCGCGGCTGCAGAAAGTTGCTCAGGCAGTGGTCAAGGCGCTGCGCAAAGCAAAGGTGGATTTCGGCACCCTGGGGGTTGAAGAAGTCTGCTGCGGCAGCGAAATCCGCCGCCTCGGGGATATCTGGAGCTTTGATGCGCTGCGTGAAGCAAATACGGAAATCTTCAACGGCTATGACAATATCAAACAGATAGTCACCACCTCCCCGCACTGCTACAACACCTTTAAAAACGAATATCCCGGCCTCAAGCCGGAAGTCATGCACTACACCCAGTTCGTTTCCTCTCTCATAGACAGGGGCCAGCTCGTGCTTGCCAAGGATTACCGCAAAAAAGTCACCTACCACGACCCGTGCTTTCTTGGTAAACAGAATAAGATTTACGAAGAGCCCCGGAATATCCTCAGGAGCGTACCGGGGATTGAATTTGTCGAATTTGACCGCAACCGCGAAAGCAGTCTGTGCTGCGAAGGCGGCGGCGGGAGGATGTGGATAGAGATTGAGGACGTGAAGGAGCGGCTTGCAAACATCCGGGTGCGGGATGCGCGGGATATGGGAGTGGATATTATCGCTGTTGCCTGTCCCTTCTGTTTGCTTACGCTTGAAGATGCGGTGAAGTCAAATGACCTTGAAGGTAAAGTCCAGGTCATGGACATTATGGAAATTGTTGCAAAAACCTTAACCTGATATTGTAACCTATGGCTGCAAAAAAAATAGGCGTATATATCTGTCACTGCGGAGTTAATATTGCTGCAACCGTTGACATTGAAGAACTCAAGCGGTTTGCCGCAACGCTGCCCAGGGTGAAAAGCGTTCAGAATTACATGTATGTATGCTCGGATCCTGGTCAGGAGTTGATCCGCAAGGATATAAAGGAAAAGGGCCTCAACCGGATTGTTGTTGCTGCATGCTCGCCGCGGATGCACGAGCCCACATTCCGCAACGTATTGAAAAGTGCCGGGCTCAACCCGTACTGCCTGGAAATTACCAATATCCGCGAGCAGTGCTCGTGGGTGCACCATGACCGCCATACCGCTACTGAAAAGGCAAAGGGCCTGCTTGCTGCTTCTGTCGCAAAGGCTGCACTGCTTGAGCCGCTTGAGGAGCATGAAGTCGGTGTTACCCCAACTGCAATGGTTATTGGCGGAGGCATTGCCGGCATCCAGGCGGCACTTGATATTGCTGATACCGGCTTCAAGGTCTATCTGGTTGAGAAAGAGGCCTCTATCGGCGGACACATGATGCAGCTTGACAAGACCTTTCCAACCCTTGATTGCTCGGCCTGTATCCTCACCCCAAAAATGGCTGACGTAAAGAACCATCCTAATATCGAGCTTCTGGCCTACAGCGAAGTAATTGAGGTGAAGGGGTTTGTGGGAAACTTCAAGGTTACGGTAAAAAAGAAGCCGCGCTATGTTATCGAAAGCATCTGTAATGCCTGCGGCCAGTGTTCCCCGTACTGCCCCATTGAAATTGATGACGCATTCAATGAGCGGCTGGCAAAGACCAAAGCCCTGTACATCCCGTTTCCCCAGGCAATTCCTGCCACGTATGTCATAGACCCGCAGTCCTGCCGGTATCTGAGAGACAAGAGCTGCCGCCAGTGCGAGCAGGTGTGCAAAGAGCTGCAGGCCATCAATCTGGATCAGAAGGAAGAGCTGGTTGAACTTGACATCGGCACCATTATTGTTGCCACGGGCTTTGATATTTTTGATCCGCGGCAGAAGCCGGAGCTTGGCTACGGAAAATATGAAAATGTCATCACCGGGCTTGAGTTTGAACGGCTGGTGTCCGCCTCAGGCCCCAATCAGGGCGACATAAAGATCAACGGCAAGAAGCCAAAGGATGTGGTCTTTGTGCAGTGCGTGGGGTCGCGGGATCAAACCGTCGGCAATGAATACTGCTCACGGGTATGCTGCATGTACACAGCCAAACATGCCCATCTGGTGCGGGAGAAACTGCCAGACGCACACATCACCATTTTCTATATTGACATCCGAGCCTTTGGCAAGGGCTTCGAGCAGTTTTATGACCGGGTCAGGGGAGAGCGTGTTTACTACCGCCGGGGCAATGTCTCCGAGATATATAAAAAGGGCGACAAGCTCATGGTCAGGGCAGAAGACACCCTTATGGGCAAGGCTGTTGAAGTGGCGGCAGACCTGGTGGTTCTTGCCGTGGGCATGGAGCCCAGCAAAAGCGCCAAAGAGCTGGGGAAGATTCTCAAGCTGTCTAACTCGCCTGATAAATTTTTCCTCGAGGCGCATCCGAAGCTGCGGCCGGTGGACACCGGAAGTGACGGCGTATTTCTGGCCGGGTGCTGCCAGGGACCAAAGGATATTCCCGATACGGTTGCCCAGGCAAGCGCTGCAGCTGCCAAGGCGGTGATACCGCTTGCCCACGGTACAGTGAAAACCGAGGCCATGGTTTCAGTAGTGCAGGCGGAAGCGTGCAGGGGATGCGGTTTCTGTGTGGAAGCCTGCCCCTACGCAGCTATTACCCTTGAGGAGAAAAAAGTCCGCGGCAAAAAGAAGATTGTTGCGACGGTTAACGAGGTGCTCTGCAAGAGCTGCGGTGCCTGCGCGGCATCATGCCTGTCCGGAGCCATTCAGCAAAAGTCGTTTACCGATGAGCAGATACTGTCCATGATAGCGGTGATCGGGAAAAAATATTGATCCCGCGGGATCAGAAATCGTAACACTGAGCTGATAATATATAACCAATAGAGGAACCAGATGGATTTTGAACCAACAATTGTTGCTTTCCTGTGTAACTGGTGCTCCTACGCAGGAGCAGACCTCGCCGGAACGAGCAGATTTCAGTATCCTGCAAATATCCGGGTCATCCGGGTCATGTGCTCAAGCAGGATCAATCCCCTGTTTATCCTGAACGCACTCCTTGAGGGTGCTGACGGCGTCCTCGTATCCGGCTGACACCCCGGCGAATGCCACTATGTTAGTGGCAATTATCTGGCCCGCAGGAGGCTCGTCCTGTTCAAGAAGTTTCTTGAGCACCTGGGCATTCATCCGGACCGTTTTCGCATGAGCTGGGTATCTGCATCTGAAGGGGGTAAGTTTGCCGAGGTTATAAAGGAAGTCACCGGGGGAGTGAAAGCATTAGGTCCGATGGAATCCCTCAAGAGAGAGCAGGCATGGCTACAGAACGTCTGAAAGAGATTGCCAGAAAAGTTCTATCACGCGATGATGTTACGTGTCTCATCGGATACCGGCGCGGAAGCTACGGGTTTCGGATCTCCCCGTGTTTTTTAACTTCACCCGATGAAGCAGAGCAGCTGGTGATTTCGCCCCTGTGCCTGCACAACCTTGCAACCTATCTCACCGCGGAAAATATCGGCCCCCTGGTAAAAACAAAGGATGAAAAGAAAAATAAGATAGCCCTCATGGTCAAGGGCTGCGACAGCAAGGCAATCACCAACCTTATTGCGGAAAAGGGCATTGACCGGGAGTCAATTATCATCATCGGCATTCCCTGTACCGGGGTGGTGGATATAAAGAAACTTGAGGCGCGGTTTCCCGGAGCGGTTGCGCCGGCCACGGTTGAGATAAAAGACGGGATGTGGGTTGTTGCCATAGAGGGCACAACCGTTGCAATACCCCTTGACGAGCTGCTCGCTGAAAAATGCAAGCGCTGCAAACACCCCACGCCGCTTGTCTATGACGAGCTGGCGGGCGATCCGGTTGCGGGTAAAGAAGATGCCTATGATGATGTAAAGGGGCTTGAAACACAGGCCATTGAGGAGCGCCTTGTGAAATGGCAGGAAGAGCTGGGAAAATGCATCCGCTGCTATGCCTGTAAAAATGTGTGTCCGCTCTGCTATTGCAGCGACTGTGCGCTGGACCGCCTGCGGCCGCAGCTCATACGCCGCTCGGTCAGTGTCCCGGAAAACCTCCTGTTCCATGTAACCCGGTCATTTCATCTGGCAGGCCGGTGCATTGCTTGCGGGGAATGCGAGCGGGTATGCCCCCAGGGGCTTCCCCTGATGGAACTTAACCGCAAGCTGGCAAAAGATGTTCAGGAAATTTTTGGCTACGAGACCGGACTTGATCCTGAAGCAAAGCCGATTCTCTCAACATTCACCATCGATGATACCGATGAAGGAATTCTCTGATACGGTATGGACACAGTAATTCTTAAAAAAGAAAATCTTATCGGGTTTCTCAAATCGCTGAATGCAGCGCGGCTCATTGCCCCGGCAGCAAAAAAAGGCACAACCAGCTTTGAAGTCATAGATGACCTGAGTTCGGTCACCCTTGATTTGAATGACTATATGGCATCTCCTAAAAAGGCTGTATTCCCCCAGACAGAAACCCTGTTTGCCTTTAAAAAACAGAACGGCAATCTTACCATAGCTCCCGCTGACCGTGCCCAGGCAACGGTTGTGTTTGGCATCCGCCCCTGTGATGCGCGCAGCTTTCAGATACTTGATAGTCTGTTCCGCGGTGATTTTAACGATCCCTATTATACTAACCGGCGGGAGCAGACCCTGCTGATCGGCCTTGCGTGCAAGGAACCCACCAACCGGTGCTTCTGTCCGTCCCTTGGCGGCAGTCCCTCATCTGCAGAAGGGCTGGATATGCTCGTTACCGATATCGGTGATGCGTATTGTATCAATGTATTAACTGACCGGGCACGCAGTGCCCTCAGCCAGTCAGCACCGCTCCTGGCAGAGGCAACCAAGGAGCAGAGGGCGCAGAAAGAGCAGGCGGATAAAGAATCACTCGCAAAAATACGGCGCCACGTTGACCTTCAGGGCATGCATGAAAAGCTTCCGCGGATTTTTGAGCACGAAATCTGGATGGAGCTTGCCAACAAGTGCCTTGGCTGCGGCATCTGCACCTACTACTGCCCGACCTGCCACTGTTTTGACATTCAGGATGAAGGTGATACCAGTGAAGGCAGAAGAATACGGGTCTGGGACGCGTGCATGTTTGAAGAGTTCACCAGGCATGCCTCCGGCGTGAATCCGCGGCCAAGCCGCGCGGAGCGCCTGAGAAACCGGGTGATGCACAAATTCACCTACTATCCGCTAAACCTTGGTACTATAGCATGTGTTGGCTGCGGGCGCTGCATTGAACTGTGTCCGGTAAACGAAGATATTATTGAGATTCTGGAAAAGGTCAAGGCAGTACATGAATAACCCGTATATTCCATACCTTGCAATGGTCAAAGACATCCGGCCCGAAACCGCGGGCGAGCGGCCTATCAATACCTATACGCTGGTGTTCAAGGATGAGAGCGTCTGGGATGTATTTAAAAACCGTCCCGGCCAGTGTGCCATGGTAGGCCTTCTGGGCGTGGGTGAAAGCATGATTTCCATCTGCTCGTCACCGACGCAGAAGGGGTACCTCCAGTTCAGCATTATGAAGATGGGGAAAGTTACCTCTGCCATCCATGAGCTTGAAGCGGGCGATACCATGACCATCAGGGGCCCCTACGGGAACAGCTTTCCGGTAGATGACTGGAAGGGGAAAAAAATACTGACCATCGGCGGAGGAATCGGGCAGGCGCCGCTGCGACCGATTATCAATTACGTCCTTGATAACAGGAAAGACTATCAGTCCCTGCAGCTTATCTACGGCGCCCGAACAGCAGCAGACCTCGTGTTTTTAAAAGAGCTGCAGGAGCTGCAGCAAGCAAACGGCGCGCAGGTTAATTTTTCTGTAGACCGGCCGGAAGACGGCTGGAACGGATATGTGGGCTTTGTCCCTGCCTATCTGATGGATCTGAAGCCCTCCCCGGAAAATACCATAGCCATCACCTGCGGGCCCCCGATCATGATCCGCTATGTAATCGAAAACCTGCTCAAACTCGGTTTTAAGGATGAGCAGATGTATACAACCCTTGAAAACCGCATGAAATGCGGCATTGGAAAATGCGGCAAATGCAATGTGGGTAATCTCTATGTGTGTAAAGACGGCCCGGTGTTCTGCTACACGAGGCTAAAAACCTTACCTCCGGATATGGAATGAGCACGTGATGACAGCACCATTAACAACCATGGAACCTGGAAAAAAATTCGGCAGAGGCTGGATACTGCAGGCAGCGTTTTCACCCGACGGGTCAATCCTTGCGGTGGCAACCTCAACCGGCATTGAGCTTATTGATGCGGAGGGCGACCATCCTGCTGAAATACTGCCGTCTCCCGGCGGATATGTAACCTGCCTGGCATTTCATCCCAAAAAGGATGTGCTTGCCTCCGGCTCAAACAGGGGCATGATCACCATCTGGGATGTTAAACATAAAAAACCTTGCGGAGCTTTCAGCGGGCACTCCGGCGACATCAATGCTATCTGTTTTGATGCAAAGGGCAACCGGCTTGTCTCTGCCTCTGATGACAAGACGGTGCGGGTATGGGAATTTAAATCAGGCACATGCAAACAGGTACTTGCCGGACATGAGACAGCCGTTGAATCGTGTGCGATCAGTCCTGACGGCAGCCTTCTTGTTTCCGGTTCAACTGACGGTGTTATCTGCATCTGGGATAGTGCACAGGGAGCACGCATTAAAAGTTTTCCCGGCCATGCCGGCTCGGTGAGCTCATTGTGCTTCAGCCCGGATGGCGGCACGTTTGTTTCCGGCTCCTGGGATTTAACCGCAACGGCGTGGGATGTTAAAAACGCTTCCCCCCTGTTTTCGCTGAAGGGGCATAGGGACTTTGTTTCTGGCGCTGTCTTTCTCCCGGGAGGAGAGACTATTGCTACCTCCTGCTTTGACGGTGCTGTCAGGCTCTGGTCTGCCGTAAACGGACAGGAAAAACGGACACGGTATGCCCATCACAGTTACATCTCGACCCTGTGCGCGCATCCGAAAAAAAAGCTGCTGGCTACCGGTGGGTGGGATCAGTCGCTCATTGTTTATGATACCGAGGCACGCACAGAGGTTAAGAGGATAGATGAATATTCCGCACCGCTCTGGTCTGCTGCCATTAACCCCGAAGGCAGCATGGTCGCGTGCGGTTCCCGCGACAACACCGTGTATCTGTATAATACTGCCACAGGTAAGCGCACAGCGCTTCTCCGGGGCCATGCAAATGATGTGAATGCCGTGCAGTTCAGCCCCGACGGCAAGCTCCTGGCCACAGGGTCTGATGATCACACGGTGCGGCTGTGGGAGGTAAAAACCCTGCGGCAGCATACGCTGTTCAGCGGCCATGAGGATTATGTTGTTAGCGTCGCCTTTTCCCGTGACGGGAAGTATCTGCTCTCAGGGGCCGATGATGCTACTATCAGGATCTGGGACATCGCTGCGGGACAGGAGGTAAAAAAACTCATTGGTAATACCGATTTTGTCTGGTCACTTGCCGTGAGTCCTGCAGACGTGCTGGTTGCTTCCGGCTGCCGGGATGGAAGCATACGGCTCTGGGATATGGAAACAATGCGGATGACCGGCATCCTGGAAGGCCATGCCGGCAGCGTGTTTTCCCTCTGTTTCAGTCCGGATGGCAGGGCGCTTTATTCAGCAGCAAAGGATGCAAGCTTGAGGAAATGGGATATTGCAACTAGGCGATCGCAAACAATAGACGGCGCGTTTACCTCAATCTGGTCGGTTGCCGTGCATCCTGAAAAAGGATTTTTAGCTGCAGGCATTGACAGCGGCGCTATAGTTATTATTGATGCTGAAAGCGAAGAGGAAAAACTGCTTCTGTCCGGTCATACGGCTACGGTTAATACCCTTGCATTCTCCAGCGACGGATCAGTCCTTATTTCTGCTGCGGATGACGGGATGTGTTTGCTCTGGGATATGCATGAGGTGCTGAAACGTTTCTAAAGAACGTGCTGAACAGTGAAGAGATAGCCAATGGTAGCCAAGAACAGCAATAATAATAAGGTAAAATACCGGGGGAAAATTCCTAAAAGCCCCATGGAAATATACCGTACCTGGTGCGTGAAGTGTAAGGTATGTGCCAAGGTCTGTCCGCAGCGCGTGCTCTTCATGGGTAATGACGGCTATCCGGAACTGCTTAAGCCTGAGGAGTGCACGGCCTGTTTTGTCTGCGCCCAGGTGTGCCCGGGGTTTGCCATAACATTTGTTAATGAAAAGAATAAATCCATGTTCCATACCGGAAAGTTTTTAGAAGGGAGATTCTGATGAACGGCTGGGTAGGAAAAATTCTTCGGGTAAATCTTTCTCAGTCACGCTATCGTGAGGAAGAACTCGGCAGTGAACTGCTGTCGCTCTATATCGGAGGCCGGGGGCTTGCCGGCAAGCTGTTTGCTGATGAAGTTCCGCCGGCAACGGATGCTCTGTCAGCGGAAAATAAGATCATGCTGATGACCGGACCGCTCACCGGCACCGGGGTGCTCTGTTCATCGGGAACCGCCATCGTCACCAAATCTCCTCTTCATGGCAGCATGGCAATCTCCCATCTGACCGGCTCGTTTGGTCTGGAACTGAAACAGGCGGGTTTTGACGGCATTATCATAGAAGGCGCATCAGCAGAACCGGTGGTGCTTGAGATTTGTAACGGAAAGGTCGCCATTAAGCCGGCTGCAGAGCTCTGGGGAAAGACCACCTGGGAAACAGAAGATGCGCTGAAAAAGCAGGTTGAGCATCCCTGGAAGGCCGCTGAGTACAGCTTTATATCAATCGGGCCGGCCGGGGAAAATTGCTCCCCGGTAGCATCAATTGTGCACAACCGCTTCAGGGAGGCCGGTCAGGGCGGCATTGGTGCTGTCATGGGCGCCAAAAAACTTAAAGCCATTTCGGTCTGGGGCGGACAGGCCATAGGGGTTGCAGATGCCAGGGGGCTCCGCCGCACCACCCGTGAGGCGCTTGAAAAGTACAAGACCCTGCCGGTTATCCCGACACTGCTCAGGAATCTTGGCACCGCATCTATGGTCAAGGTTGCATCAGAACTTGGCGTGCTGCCTACCAATAATTTTGCAAGCGGTGTCTTTGGCGATGCGGAAAAGCTGTTTGCCGAAACCCTTGCCAAGTCTATCTGGCGCAAGCCGAAAGCCTGCCCGACATGCCCCATCGCATGCACCAGGGTTGCGGCTATGCCGGGCGCAAAACGTGAAATAATTGAGGGACCGGAATACGAGGCGCTGGTATTTTTCGGCTCTGCCTGCGGCATTTCCAAAATTGAGCATGTTCTTGAGGCGCTGTGCCAGTCTCTTAAACTCGGGCTTGACACCTTTGCATCAGGCTCTGCGCTTGCCACTGCCATGGAACTGAAAGAGAAGGGATTTGCAAAAGCAAAAGACCTTGACCAGAAGCTTGCGTTCGGCAACGGCGCGGCGATGCTGAAGGTGCTGCAGCAGATGGCGTATAAAGACAGGACCGGAGCACTGCTTGCCGAAGGCGGCGGGAAGCTCGCTGCCCGGTTTGGCCATCCGGAGTGCTTCATGGGAGTGCGCAACATAGAGACCTTTACTGCTGACCCGCGCGGGGTGCATGCGCTCGGGCTGTATGGCGCCACCTCAAACAATGGTGCCGAATATTTTTCCTGCATCGCTCTTGCCATGGTAGCCTATAACCTTACCGGGGGACTTGACTTGAGCAGGTCTTCAAGCCGCTCAGAATTTGTCAAGCGCCTTCAGGATACGGTGGTGCTGAGCGAATCGCTGGGGCTGTGCCCGCTGATACTGCTGGGCATTGATATCGCAGACATTGATGCAATGGCAGCCTCGACCATGGGCACTGCCTATGGAACTGACACGCTGGTTAAGGCCGGGGAGCGCATCTGGAATGCCGAGCGCCAGTATCACCTGAAAGCCGGCTGGAAGGGAAGCGATGATAAGCTGCCGAAACGGTTTGCAGAAGAGCCGCTGCCGGACGGCCCTGCAAAAGGGCAGGTGTGCACGCTTGACGAAGACCTGCCGGCATACTACAGCCTGAGAAAGTGGGATGAGA
>CAIYCZ010000471.1 GCA_903924805.1 uncultured delta proteobacterium
CTGGTAACTACTTTGAGTTGGTAGTCTTTCGACAATCCCTTATACCCGCAGCGCTTTGGTTGCGCGAACAAAGCAGGGTCCCTTCCCTCGGACCGGGTTTTGTTGTCCCGTGCCCTCAAGCGGTACTATGAACCCCCCCCCGACTCCCTTCATGGCCTGCCGCGATTTCGTTTCCTTATACGCACCAGTTGATGTTCCTCTCTCATCACCATGAAGGGTCTCCAGCACTGGACTGCTTATCCTCCGCCGCATGCCGCCCCTGCTACCCCGGAAGATCATCCAGACCGATTCCGTTCTCCCTGTCTGGATGCATCGGCCTTCCCCTTCTGTCCACAGGGTCAGCATCTTCTTCTCCAGTTTGACGAGGCTACGTCTGGGTTCACTTTCGTTACGGCCTGTGGCTTTGCCATCGGGAAACTCACGACCCCTGATTACTCAGACGCCGCTTCCCTGTACTACCAGGGTGTACGGACATTTCCCCGGACGGGACTCTAACCCGTTGGATAGCCAGTTGTTACTGCGAACGGACAGTACACTAGATAAAATGGCCTCAAATAACAGACGAGGGTAAATACCTCTAATGGACTGCGCCCTATGAACTGTAGTTTTAACGGGGCAGTGTTAGAGTAATCTGTCCGAGTGATTGTTTTTTCTGTTCGTCCTGCACTATAGCTTCAAACTCTTCCGGAGGCAAGTACTGAATCCCGGAATGAACACGCTTTCTGTTATACACCTCCTCAATGAACTGTGGAATGCGCTCCACGACATCCGTAAAACTCTCATACTCCCACAAGCACATCTCTTCGTTTTTCAGGGTTTTGAAGAATGCCTCGGTGTATGCATTGTCATAGGGATTGCCTTTTGCTGACATGCTGATCTGAACCCAGTGTTCGTGCAGTTCTGTGATGTACTCCCTTGCAGGCATACTGGATCACCACGGTCCGAGTGGTGGATTAACTCGGGTGTAGGATTGCGCGTCCTGAACGCCATTTTCAGCGCCGCTACGGTCAGGTGATGATCAATACGTTTAGCCAGTGCCCAGCCCACGACCCGCCGCGAGAACACATCCAGGATGACGGCTAAAAACACAAACCCCGTCAGAATGCGAATGCAGGTAATGTCTGCCACCCAGACCTGGTTCACGCCCGTGACCTCCCGGCCATTTAAAAGGTTGGGATACACCGGAAATCCATGCTTTGAGTCCGTCGTTCGGATAAACCGCCGCTTGCTGTGCCGAAACAGATCGTATTTGCGCATCACCCGCCGAATGCGCTTGCCGTTCACCTGCAGGCCATAGCGAAGCCGCAGCTGGGAGTTAAGGGTTGCGATACCCCCAGCACGAGTAGTTGGCCTGTAGCGTCTCAATCTTATCCCGCAGGTCAGCTTTCCCGTTTGCCATAGTTGCCTCCCAATGAGTTTTTGGGTAGGCAGTTTAACGGTGAACCTTACCAATATCCAACGTCGCTTCTACAAATTCAACAGTGGAAACTTTGGAGCGGAATAATCAGTATTCATTATTTGCTAAATTTTTCATTATGATATAAAATATTTTCTAGTTGCTTATTTATGTGTGCAGTCCAAATTCTATTCCATTTATTTATATAAAAATGATTTCAGGGCTTTAGATATTCATTGTGGTGTTACAGATAAATAATATTGGTCAATACCCCATAGCTAACATTCCAGATGGTTAATAATAAAAACAGAATCCTTATCGGACCTCAATTTATGATGCTGCTTGGTATTCTATTAATTGGCAGTATCCTTCGTCTACTGCTTGCCTATAAAATGCCATTCATAGGTGACGAGTGTGGGACAATGATGAATATCTGTTATTCTCCCAAATATATTCTTACTCACTTCCACTGCTGGTTGACGATGAACTGGTATATCCTTCTTATAAAGATGATCGCCGAGGTTTTTGGCGAAGGGTTTATAGCTATTCGATTTCTTTCTATCATTAGCGGGGTAGGAACAATTTTATTAACAGGTTTAATCTCTATGCGGTTATTTCCAAAGGCTAACTGGTTGCTACCTGCAGCATTGGTATCACTTAATCCCTACCTGATCTCTTATAGTGCGATTGCTCGAGTTTATGCTGTTTTTGCTTTTTGTGCACTTTTACTCTGGCTGCTTTTTATAATATGGCGTGATAATCCAAGTTGGGGTAATAGTATCAGTCTTTCTTTATGCTCCCTGTTTTTGATACTGCTCAATTTAAACGGTATCTTCATTTTATTATGGCTGTCGGTAATTATTTTAATGGAAATACTCCGGAACATATATGCTTCTGAAAGGTATAATCTTCTTTGGTTAGGAATTAAACGCCTGGGTATTCCCCTGGCCTTTTGCATGATTAGTGCTGGACTTTTTTATTACCAGCTATGGGGAGAGATACGGCTATATTCAAAGGAGTGGATAGTCAATGAAGTTTCTTCAATCTCATATGTTCCCGATGCCGTAACTTTTTATTTTGGAAG
>CAIYCZ010000472.1 GCA_903924805.1 uncultured delta proteobacterium
AGATGCAGCCGCAACAACAAAAGCGGCAGCAGATGCAGCAGAATAAGCCGCAGTTACAGCAGAAGCAGCAGCGGCAGCAACAACAACAGCAGCGGCAACCACAACAACAGAAGCGGCAGCAGATACAGCAGAATAAGCCACAGTTACAGCAGAAGCAGCAAAAACAACAGTCTCAGCCAGCAAAAAATTTAAACAATAAGGACAAAAAAATCCAATAGAGGGTTAAAGGGGAGTTTTAATTATTAAATAGAACTCCCCTTTTTCTCTTTTTCCCTTGACCCTGAAAACATACTGTCCCCGGGAATCGGCTTCGTGAAATAGAAGCTGAAATACTGCCAATAAAAAAACCCGCTGCACATAACAGCGGGTTTTTTCTTCTGCAAAATTAAGAGCCGCGCGATTTCTAAAAGTTAATATTTCATGGAGCCCAAATACCCTCCAATAGAATTGAATACCAAATTACCTAAGCCTGACCCCAAAGCCTCACACGGATTTTTCCCGGCAGGGGCTCTTTAACTTCTGGTGGGGTTACTGTGCTTAGTATTTTACAACCGGGGGGAAACCATAAGATTCAATAATCTCTAAAGGTATAGCGTTACCCCTGGTAATCTTAATGCCAACGTCTTCAAGAATAATCCACTCGACTATTCGTGCCCGCGATCGGTACATCTCTTCATAGTCCTCTTTTTGCGGCTGTTCATTCTTTTTGATCTTCAGAATTTCCCTGTAGGCAGGCAGTGATGCTTTAATAAGGTCATCCAGGAAAGGAATATCATGCTCCTTAAAAAAGTTCATTATGCCGCATTCTGCCGCGTTCCCTGCGAGAAACCGCCCTGGTTCAAGTGCATAGCGTTCCTCGAGATTTCGTCCATGCTTATCACAGACGCGTTTTACCGCCGCAGAAATAATGTTCTTCTCTTCATCATGAGACTTTCCGTCCTGGATAATGAGGTCGATCAGGTACACCACCATTCTTCCCAAGTCTTCCGTCTCATTCAGATTTACAACAAAGATAAAGCCAGGAATTCTTGGGTTTGCAGGATAGGCAAGCGTCTCAAAGAGTTTTAGACTACCGGGTTTCTGATAGACTGTCCCGCCAGCAATATGGATGATGCCAAAACCTGCTTTCTCAAGCACCTTTCCCCTGGAGCAGGTAGAGCTGCATGACCAGTTGTCAGATTCCCACTCCTTGACAGGGCCAAATGATTCAGCTCCGTTTATGTCACTATAAAAATCTTTGACGAGCGTAACATAGTCTTCATTTGGATAGCTGAAATCAGTCTTGTTCTTCATAAAACAGCTCCTCTGGGGTCAATGGGGTCACCCTGAACCTCCCCCTAGGTCTTCCTGTATTTCAGAATCCACTGGACAAAATTAACCAGATAGATACCATAGGCAACCAGCATGAGCACTGCAATTCCGTGCCGGCTCCATGCAAGCCACAGCGCAACAAAATAAGCATGGTAGGCTATGAGGGCTGCAAGATTGCCGACGTCCTCCCAGAAAAATTCACGGCACATAAAGTAACGGCCGTACATATCCTTTTCCCAGAGCATGCCGACGACGGTATTAAACCAGAGCAGCGCAACATTCAGCCAGAACGTAATCTGCACCCCGTTATACCCTGCACCGGCAGCAAGAAAACGTATCACAAAATAAAAGCTTATAATAATGACTAAAAGCTGTGCCGTGCCCCCTGCCATCATCGCGCGGGTCAGGGGCGATGCGTCCCGCCGGTTTAGCTGTTCCGCGGTATACATTAATGCCGCTCCCTTCTAATTTTTTTATTGGTGATTTTCTTCAGTTCCTTGCCCGTTGTCTCCTCTATGCGATCTATGGTTTCAATAAGCCGTTTGCCTTCGTTCTCTTCCCCCGTTGTTACCTCAAC
>CAIYCZ010000473.1 GCA_903924805.1 uncultured delta proteobacterium
ATAAAGAAATTTACCGCGTGCTGAAACCCGACGGGCATTTCAGCATTTCTGATGTGGTGCTGACCGGAGAACTACCGGCAATAATACAGTCCGCTGCAGAGATGTATGCGGGATGCGTGGCAGGAGCATTAAAAAAAGATGATTATCTCACCATTATAAAAAAAGCCGGTTTCCCCGCTGTCTCAATAGTCAGGGAAAAGCCAATAACAATTCCAGACACTATGCTCTCTCAGTATCTCTCAGCAAGGGGATTGATAACATTTAAAAACTCCGGACCTCTGATTATAAGCATCACAGTGTATGCGGAAAAGCCGGAATAAAGCAACCACGGATTATGCTGCTGTTATGAAATCCAACTCTAACCTTGACTGTTCTTTAAGTATAAATTATCATGTAGTAAAATCCTAGAAAGGAGGCGTTTGCAACTATGAGCAAAGCGACATTACATAGAATAATTGACGAATTCAGTCAATTGCCTTTAGATGACAGGGAATATGCAATTGATGTCATAAATAAACAGTTGATCGAGGCAAAGAGAGAAGCCATTGCTAAAAGAGCAAAAGAGGCAATGGCCAATTTCAAGAAGGGGTCAGTAAAGAGAGGTAGTGTTAAAGACCTTTATAGGGATTTAGAGAGTGATTAAAATCACCTGGGATGAAGGATTCAAAAAAATATATAAAAAGAAGGTCAGCAATAATCAGGACCTTAAAAAGAAATTTTGGAATACTCTAAAGCTATTTACAAAAAATCCTTTCAATCAAAAGCTCAAGACGCATAAATTGCGTGGTAAACTTGAGGGACTTTGGGCGCTCAGCATTACCTATGATTGTCGCTTAATCTTTAAATTTATAAAAAAGGATGAAGTCCTCCTGATCGATATTGGAGAACATGACGAGGTTTATTAGCTTACCGTCCTTCCCAAAGCAATAAACAGGTCGCCGGTTACGACACCGACATGGCCGCGTTCCTCTGCCACTTTTTCAGCAACTCGTGCAACCTTATCCACAAGCGCAAAACCCTCCTCTTCACTGCGGTTCATTAAGAGGTGCGACAGTGCCTGCATGCAGTGATTGCACCACTGCCCCTGCAGGCGGCTTTTAATCTTGCCTACCAGTTTAAATTCCTCTTCCACCTGCCCTTCACACTGTTTGCCAAATTCAGGATTGCACAGAAGGCATGCGGCAGCGTGGCTCATCTCGGGGACATTGAGTTCCGGGGGAGTACCTGTTCTTTTTGCATATTGAAAATTTCGCGCAAGCTCGGCAAATGCCAGATCTAACGTTATGGGCGTTACCCCTTTATGGTTTAATTTTCGGGCAATTTCTTCAGCCTTCTTTTGGACTTTTCGTGCCGTTTCAAGAGACACTGTTCCATCAGATAGGGATGCCGAAAGATTAAAATGTGCATGGCAGCACCAGTGTATGTCTTCGGTTTCGGTCAACGTGGTCACCATGGAGCCAGATATGTCTAAAACACGGCGACATTCGTCAAACAGCTTTGCACCGCAGCCGGTGCACATCCGTACATATTCATCTGCATATTTGGGAACCCAGCGGTCGCCCATTTCTTTCATGGCTTTGCGCATTTCAACAAAAAATTTTCTATCTCCTTTTTCCCGTTTATATTTTTCAAGACACCAGCTTGAACAGAAATCCAGATCCCTGATAGGCAGCACATGCATGATTAATTCTTTGCCGCACTGTGTACATTTAATAATTTCTTCTTCTGCCACGACTTATTTCCCCTTATGGCTTTTATTAATCTTGAACTCAGGAAACCAGGAATTCTATTAATAATACTATTACCCTAAACCCTAACCCCCAATTCCTAACCCTATTCCTATTGTTTAAACCCCACATTCAATTGGGGCTCTTCTGCGGTTGCAATCTCCCCAAACTTTTGCTCATATTTCTGTATATTCTCATGCAGCGCTGCCACAACTCGCTTAATGTGCCCCGGGCTTACGATGATGCGTGCATTGACTGCTCCGGTGGGGGGCGCCACCATCAGGAAATCCATAATAAACTCTTCCTTCGTATGGGAAACAATCATGTTGTTTGCATACACGCCGCCGTGAAGCTTCTCCGGGAAATTCACCTTGATTTCCTGTTTTTCATTTGCCATGGGTCTTACCTCACTGTTGATTGATTATGTATGTCAGTATATGAGAACAATAACAAGGCAGGATATTTTCAATATCTCTTATATTGTGTTACTTAGTCAAGAGGGATTTATATCACAGAATGGCGGACTTCTAAAAATCAGGCAGCGGAGAAATGCTGATTTCGGAATGCGGAGTGCGGAGTGATGTAAAACATTTTAAACTTTCTTCAATAAATCAAAACACTCCTCTCTGCTCATGTTTACCGTAAGCATCTTCAGTCGATTAGTTTTTTAAACTTTTCTTTTAAAGTCTTGCTTTGTGCTTCAGAGAGACAGCCCAGTTTTGCAATAACACTTTCCTTTCTAACGGTAACAATTCTATCAACCTTTATGACAGACCGTACACGCAAACCATTACGTGATTCCGGCTCTATAAGTATTTCATTGTTATTAAGGTTTTTTGATACTACTGATGAAATGGCAGATACAATTATATCTTCATATTTGTCAGCAGTTGTTGCAATTACCACTGCAGGCCTTACCTTGATATTTGTCAATTCAGCAAAGGGAAATGGCAACAGTATAACATCACCCGTTTTCATTGCCTTTTTTTCTTTCCCTCAAGATAATCCTGATAAATATCTTCACTGCTATCATTCCAGAAACCAAATGCGTCAGCCTGTGCTGAAAAATCTCTTATATTGATATCCTTTTCAATCTCTTCAATAAACGTTATAATAACTTTGCATTTTTTGTTTATTGGAAATTTTTCAAGAGGCACGATTTTTTTTCCGTCATAAATACCCTTTATTGCCAACATGTAAGCCTCCTCTATATAAAATTGCTATTTGTGAATAAGTATAGACCAATAGTAACCAATTGTAAACTATTGAAATTTGGGACTGGGGCAGAGAAATGCGGGGTGCGGAATAAGGATACGGGAACCGGGCCACGTGACACGGATTAAGGATTCGGGTTTGGGGATTGGGAAGTTAAAAGTTCGGAACAAAAAAGGGGGCCTGTTGGTCCCCTTGAATTTTTGATAAACTGAGATTGCCGCATCGTCCGCTTCAGCGTACTCCCCGCAATGACGGGAAAGAGTTCTATTTATATTTCTCCATGTCTTTTGCTATATCGTCAAGCCCCAGGCTGATAAGCCGCTCTTTTGTCGGGATGCCGGTTTGCTTGTCCCATCCGCGAAACGCATAGTAGTCATCAAGCATCTTGTCAAGCTTTTCCCGGGAAATGACCATTCCCTTGGAAGGGCCGGACTGAATGGGCTCTTCCATGAAGCGCGGCGGCAGCTTGTCGTCTTTTCTCCGGTATCCCTCGCGCACGGCAAATGCGCGGATGATGTTCCATATCCGCTCTGCGGTCCGCTTCCCGTCATCAAGCGTCATATTCATGCCGGTTACTACATTTAAAGACTGCGTAACCGTTTCTGTTACATCAAGCGGCCCCCATATTGCCTCTGCCAGGTGGCACAGGATCATGGAGTCGGTCAGGATATTTAAGTGGTTTATGCGGGCGGTGTACTCTCCCTTGCCCTCAATGATTTCCCGCTTCACTAATCCGGTGCGCTCACCGGTTGGCCGCCCGTCATGGTGGCTGCCGCCCCGCGGACCGGTTGCATAGCCAAGCGCAAAGCCGGGCATGCCGCGTGCTGAATGGCCGGGAAATGTCAGCCCCTTGTTGTGCATGGCAAAAAACTCGGAGCCCTGCCCTATCTTTTCTGCCGCGCGCTTGACCCCTTCAGCCAGCAGGTCGCCGAGGTATCCCTGGCGCAGCCCCATCTTTTCTATCATGGGTAAAATGAGGTCTGAGCGGCCAAAGCGCAGTTCCATGCCGTCAGTCTCCTTGGTAGTGATGAGCCCCTTCTCAAAGCACTCCATGGCAAAGGCAATTGCCACGCCAGCCTCGATGGCATCCATGCCCATGTCATCGCAGAACCGCTCGGCAGCACATACAACCTCAATATCATTGTGACCGCACAGGGAGCCAAATGAGTAGATGTCCTCGTACTCCGGCCCCTCATTGATGAATCCTGCGTAAGCACCGGAGCCCACAATGCAGTATTTGCCGGAGCCGACCGGACAGGCAAAGCAGGACTTGTTACGTTTTACTATCTTTTCCTTCATGACTTCGCCGGAGAGCCCCTGCGCATCAGCATAAAATTCATCCTGCCAGTTTTTATAGGGGAAAACACCCAGGGTGTTGTTGGCATTGACCAGAACCGGCGTGCCATAGGTTGGCAGCACCTGAGAGGTCGAAGGCGTTGCCTTGAATTTTGCATAAATTTCTTTTAAGAATGCCTCGGTCTTCACATAATCCGGTATCTCAATGCTTCCGTTGCCCCGGACGGCAACTGCTTTCACATTCTTTGAGCCCATGACTGCGCCAAGACCGCCCCGCGCCAGAGCACGGCACCCGCAGAAAATACCGGCAAAGCGCACCAGCCGCTCTCCGGCAGGCCCTATTGCTGCAATCTGGATCTCTTTGCTGCCGAGCTCCTCAAGAAGCAGCTCCTGGCTCTCATAGGATTTTTTACCCCACAGATGTTTTGCACTGCGGAGTTCACTATGGCCGTCATCAACAAACAGGTACACAGGCTCCGGGGACGTGCCTTCAAATATGATGCCGTCGTAACCGGCATATTTGAGCTCGGGAGCAAAGTGGCCGCCGCAGGAGCTGTGGAAGAATGAGTTGGTCTGGGGCGATTTTGAATACGCGCCCATCCGTGAGCCTGCAGGAATCATGGTACCGGCAACCGGGCCGGCAAGCATGACCAGCTTGTTTTCTTCAGAAAACGGGTCAATCCCGGGGGCGAGCTCATCATAGAGAATGCGGGCTGCCATACCGGCACCGCCGATATAATTTTCTGCCAGCTCATTTGAAAGCGGCTGGTCGGTAAACGTTCCCCGGGTGAGATTAACCCTGAGAATTTTTCCCATGTATCCTTTGTATTTGAAACTCTGTGATGACATCGTGAATCCTAACGTCTATGGTACGCTATTAATCTTTAGCTTTTTCTTCTTCTGCTGGTTTGGGCATGACCTGGGACAGCCATCTGTGCACGACTTCTTCATGGTCCGGGATGGTCTTCTCGTCCGGGCGCGGGTTATCCTCTTCATAGCTGATGGCGTTTACCGGACAGATGGCGAGGCAGCGGGGATTTCCGCCGCAGGTGTCGCACAACCGCGTAAAAACCGGCGCCGGGAGCTCAGGTATGCCGACCATATGAATCTTGATGCGCGCCCGCTTGGGGTTATATACCTTTTCTCTGCCAAACACGCATGCCAGCTCGCACAGCCTGCATGCCACACATTTTACCGGGTCAACCTTTAAGGACTTTTTCATAGGACTTTAAACTATTCAATGTGAAACTCAGGAACTCAAGAGGAAGAATTTCCTGATTTCGTGAGTTCCCGATTTAAAATATTACTCCTTTTCCATGGTATACGGAATTATTTCGCCGTCGTCATCGACTGCCACGATGGCGTTGCACGGGCACCACTTGACACAGTTCGGGTCAGCCGGCTCTCCGCAAAAATCACATTTGAGCAGTATGCCGGTATCCGGCTCCTGAAACCATGATTTCTCGGGACAGGGTGCCCGGCACACGCTGCACCCGTCATAGACCCTATCACCTATCATGATCTCATGTTTGGACGTGCATGCTGCATTGTTAAACGGGCCTGACACCACCGGATATATCTTATCATCCTTTATCCACGCCCTGATGCGGGACTTTTTGGGATTAACCGAATCCTTGTCATAGTGGTTGAGTGAACAGGCAAGCTCGCAGCGGCGGCAGCCAATACACATTTCCATGTCGATTCTCAGCTTCATGTATATCTTCCTCCCGTAGGCGAAGTTTGAACCACAGAGAACCCTGAGAAATTGTTGAGAACGCTAGATTCGTTTCTGTGCTCTCTGTGGTCTATTTTTACAGTCCCAGATCCTTCAGTCCGGCAGCAGTGGGAGCTCCCTTCTCATCCC
>CAIYCZ010000474.1 GCA_903924805.1 uncultured delta proteobacterium
CCTCTCCCACAAGGGGAACTATTCTCTGAATATCTCAAGTTTTTTCTCTTAATCATTGTTGCGCCCTAAATCCTCTCCAGTGCCGGGAAGAGATTTAGGGGAAGGTAAAAAAGTTGTACATATGTTATACTTTTTATCCCTTATTGTATTTCCTGTCAAGGGGTTTTTTCTTTCCTCTGCTTAGCAAATTATGTTGAAAATTAAGTAAATTAAAGATTATATAGTAGCTATCAGCCAGCAGCCCTCAGCTTTCAGCACTAATGTAAGCTGACTTACTGAAGGCTTATTGCTTCGTGTAACCTTTTTTCTGGAGGACTTGAGATGAGAAGTGACAGAATGAAAAAAGGCCTTGAAAAGGCTCCCCACCGGTCCCTCTTCAAAGCTATGGGTTATATTGCTGAGGAGATTGAAAGGCCACTCGTGGGGGTGGTAAATTCAGCAAATGAAATAATCCCCGGACATATTCATCTGGACACTATTGCCGAAGCGGTAAAGGCCGGTATCCGGATGGCAGGCGGCACGCCAATAGAATTTTCAACCATCGGCGTGTGTGACGGCATTGCCATGAATCATGAGGGAATGAAGTATTCCCTTGCCAGCCGGGAGCTGATTGCAGATTCAATCGAGGTGATGGCGATTGCCCACCCGTTTGACGGCCTGGTGTTAATCCCCAATTGCGACAAAATCATCCCCGGCATGCTCATGGCAGCGCTGCGCCTCAATATTCCGGCACTTGTGGTGAGCGGCGGCCCCATGCTTGCCGGTCGTGTAGAGGGGAAGAAAGTTGATTTAATAAGTGTCTTTGAAGGGGTTGGCGGGGTAAAGGCAGGCAAAATGAGTGAAGCTGATCTGCAGGTGCTTGAAGATTGTGCCTGCCCCGGATGCGGTTCATGTGCCGGCATGTTTACAGCCAACTCAATGAACTGTCTTACGGAAGCACTTGGCTTAGGCCTGCCCGGAAATGGCACTATTCCCGCAGTCCATGCAGCCCGCAAGAGACTGGCAAAACAGGCCGGAATGCAGATTATGGAGCTTATCCGGCAGGATATAAAACCGCGCGACATTGCTACCCTTGATGCATTCAAAAATGCCATTGCCGTTGACATGGCGCTGGGATGCTCTACCAATACGGTTCTTCATGTACCGGCAATTGCTCATGAGGCAAAGGTAAACTTACCTTTAGATATTTTTAATGAAACAAGCAAAAAGACTCCGCACCTCTGCTCCCTGAGCCCCGGTGGTCCTCATCATCTGGAAGATCTCAATGCAGCAGGCGGCATCATGGCGGTCATGGCCGAGCTTTCTCATAACGGACTTATTCAGGGGAACTGTCTGACCGTCACCGGTAAAAAAGTAAAAGATGTCTTAAAGGGAGTGAATGTCTTAAATCCTGACATCATTCGGCCGTTCAAGAATCCGTATCACCGGGAAGGCGGCATAGCCATTCTCAGGGGTAACCTTGCACCTGATGGTGCTGTGGTGAAACAATCTGCCGTTGCTCCGGAGATGTTGCGCAGCGAAGGGAAAGCCAGGGTGTTTGACTCTGAAGAGGCTGCGGTGGAAGCTATCCTCGGAAGAAAAATAAAAACAGGTGATGTGGTGGTGATCCGCTATGAGGGGCCCAAAGGAGGGCCCGGTATGCGCGAAATGCTCACCCCTACAGCGGCTATTGCAGGCATGGGTCTTGACAAGGATGTTGCCCTGATCACTGTTGGCCGGTTCAGCGGTGGTACGCGCGGCGCGGCAATCGGGCACATCTCGCC
>CAIYCZ010000475.1 GCA_903924805.1 uncultured delta proteobacterium
ACCCAAAGATTGTTTAACAAAACTTTTTTTAAATAGCGAGGACTGCAATTGCACCTTCCCTTTTTAATATGGGAAGTGCTCTTCCGCAGGGTGAATTTCTTCTCTTCCAATTTAATTGCATTATTAAATAGTTAAAAATAGTTCTGGACTTTGCCCTTCCTCTGCTCTATAGTCATCCCTGTATTTTTATCACCGTAGCAGAGGTAACCGTTTTGAGCTTCAGAGAAATCGTTGTCCGGCCCATTGAGCCATGCCAGGAAAAGCAGTATCAGGCATTGATGCAGCAGTATCATTATCTGGGCAGTCTGCCAAAGATCGGTGAAACCATCTGGTACGGAGCCTTCCGACATGATGAGTGGATAGCCCTGGCAGGTTTTTCCGCCGCCGCATGGAAGTGCAGTGCCAGAGACCGCTTTATCGGCTGGGACTTTCGCCATCAGTATGATCGTTTGAAACTGGTGGTCAACAACAGCCGTTTTCTCATCCTGCCGCAGTGGCATGTTAAAAATCTCGGTTCCCGCATTTTGTCATTGTGTCAGAAGAGACTACCCCGTGATTGGCAGGAACGCTTTGGTCATCCCGTGCTGCTGCTGGAGACCTTCGTGGACCCGCACCGATTTCGGGGAACGGTGTACCGGGCGGCAAACTGGTTGTATGTGGGGGATACCAAAGGCTTTCGCAGGACCAGTCATGGCTACAGCGCCACGGCAGGATTGCCGAAAATGGTTTTTCTCAAGCCCTTGCAACCCCGGGCGCTTACCCTGCTGTCCAGCCCTATACTCAAACCATATCTTCATACCGGAGGACCACGCATTATGCTCACCGCAGAACAAATGCTTTCATTGCCCGGTTTTTTTAGGGACATCCCCGATCCCCGCCGCGCTCAGGGGCGTCGGCATTCACTGGCCAGTGTTCTGGCACTTGCCGCCGGTGCGGTTCTGTGTGGTATGCACGGCTACAAGGCCATTGCAGATTGGACCAAAAGCCTGGGACCAAAGGCACGGCAGCGGTTTGGCTGCCGACGGGAAAAAAGCGGCTTCATCGTTCCCCGTGAATACATTATCCGGGACGTGCTTATCCGTGTTGACCCCTGCCACCTGGACCAGGCGCTGCAACGCTGGAATGCAACCTATGCAACAAAAGACCAAAGCCTGGCCATAGACGGCAAGACCATGTGCAATGCCATTGATGATGCTGGTCATCAAACTCATATCATGAGTGTGGTTGGTCATCAGAGTAAAATATGCCACACCCAAAAAAAGTGGGCACCCTGCCGGTAGCCGCTACCGGGCAGCTCAAACAAACCAACGAGATCAAGACCGCCATCCCGCTTCTGGATGCTCTAGACATCCAGGGCAAGGATATCACCGCCGATGCCCTGCTTACGCAGCGCGCCATTGCAGAGTATCTGGTTACAGAGCGCAATGCTCATTACCATGTTACCGTCAAAGCAAATCAGGCAACCCTTCTGGGAGATATTTCCTTATTCTTCCAGGATCGGGGAGAACCTGACTTTGTTGAGCGCACCTCCGGTGATCATGGCCGGATAGAAATCAGAAAAATATGGACTACAACCCAGCTTAATACATACCTTGACTTCCCCCACGTGAAACAGGCTTTCATGATCAAGCGGGAATCTACAGAGAAAAAGACCGGCAAATACTCCTGCGATATCGCTTTGGGCATTACCAGCCGTGATAAAGCTCAGGCCGATGCTCAACTGCTGCTTGCCATCAACCGCGGCCACTGGGTTATCGAAAACAGCTGCCACTATATCCTGGA
>CAIYCZ010000476.1 GCA_903924805.1 uncultured delta proteobacterium
CCATAACAAAAATCTCCTGTTTTAAAATACTAAACGCTAATATCTAAACCTATTTTGATATTGTTTCGGATTTAGAAATTGTTATTATTGTTTTTCCTCGTATCCCTTCAGGTATTTAAAAAAATCGCTCTTGGTGCTCAGCACTACCGAACTGTCCTTGCCAATAGTCTTCCGGTAGGCATCCAGCGTCTTTAAAAACGAATAAAATTCAGGATCTTTATTGTATGCCCCGGCATAAATGCGGGCCGCCTCGCCGTCTGCCTTTCCTTTTATTTCCTGGGCCTTGCGGTATGCTTCAGAGTTTATTCGCTGCAGCTCCTTGCCCCGCTCGCCTTCTATCTTCTTGCTCTCGCCCTTGCCTTCAGAGCGGAACTTTTCTGAAATCTGCTTGCGTTCCGCGATCATGCGCTCGTAGACTTTTTTCTGCACTTCATCAACATAGTTGATGCGCTTGATGCGCAGGTCAATGATCTCAATGCCGAACTTCTCAAGCTTCGGTTTGGCCTGCTCCATGATGCCCCGGTTCATCCCTACCCTGCCGAGCTTGATGGAGATCTGCTCCTGGACGCTGTCGGCAAGGCCTGCCGAAGCAATCACTTCCTTCTCCAGCAGGCGATTGGAGTTTCGTACCGCTTCAACAAGGTGATGGGAAGATATAAAGTTAAAGGTCGCTGAATCCAGTATATCATCAAGCTTTTTCTGTGCTGCAATCTCATTATACACCGTCTCATAGTATTTGAGCGGGTCCTTAATGCGCCAGCGGGCAAAGGTCTCTACATAGATGAAGGTCTTATCCTGGGTGGGTATCTGCCCGGGGTCACCGTTCCACTCAAGCAGCGTTTTGGGGAAAACGTTTGCGTTCTGAATGAACGGCAGCTTTACCTGCAGCCCCGGATCGGTAATGGGGTCACCAACCGGCTTGCCGAACTGGGTAATGACCACCTGCTCAGTTTCATCCACCGTATAAAAGACACCGCCGAATAAAAATATACCCAGCAGCACAATAATCGCGATCAGCAGTCTGCTCTTCATGGCTTCTTCTCCTCTGCAAGTTTTTCACCCAGATTGAGAAGCGGCAGCAGCCCCCCCTGCTCGGGATCGATGATATAGGTCTTGCCTAATTTCGGCAGAACATCCTGCATGGCTTCAAGATAGAGGCGTCTTCTGGTTACATCTTTGGCATTGGCATATTCAGTCCAGAGCGACAGAAAGCGGGCCGCATCTCCTTTTGCCTGGTTGATGCGCTCCAGGGCATAGCCTTCCGCTTCCCTGAGGACCCGCTGCGCCTCCCCGCTTGCTTCAGGCACTACTTTGTTGTAAGCCTCCCGCGCCTCGTAAATCATCCGCTCTTTTTCCTGCAGGGACTGGTTGACCTCGTTAAACGACGGCTGCACCGGGTCAGGCACCGTGGCCCTCTTGAGTTCAACGGTGACGATGGTAATGCCCGTGTCAGCTTCATTCACGGCCTTCTGCAACTCGACTTTAACCGCTGTTGCAATCTCCAGCCGCTCGGTAATAACCTCGTTAATGCTGCGGTCACCCACCACCTGGCGCATCACTGCCTCGGACAGGTCGCGCAGGGTCTTTTTCACATCCCGCACTTTAAATAAAAATTTATAGGGATCGGCAAGCCGGAACTGCACAATCCAGGGCACTACCGCGCAGTTGAGATCGCCGGTGAGCATCAGGGACTCGTTCAGATACTCCTTGCTTGGTGAGTA
>CAIYCZ010000477.1 GCA_903924805.1 uncultured delta proteobacterium
ACTCCTTTGGTTTAAAGTGGAGTAAAATCCCTCCTGACCTCCCTTTAGGAAAGGGAGGGATATTTTCCCCTTCTAAAGGGGGAAAATGGTTCCCTGATTATCTTATATTTTTGCCGGATAGAATATTAATTAAAATGCATTTATACTATTGACAACAGCAGAAGCATGAAGTATTAATTCCATAGTTATCATTAACAATCTTTTAAACCCACAACCATTTTAACCAGAGGAGGGAACTATGAAGAAAAAGGGGATTTTATTTTTATGCCTCATGATGGCAATTTTCATGGTGGCATGCGAGTGCAAACAGGTAGTAAAACAGGAGCCATTGCCACCGCCTGCTCCGGCACCACCTGTTGAAGAGAAAATTGTTCTCAACGGCATCCGCTTCGATTTTGACAAGGCTGTTATCAAACCGGAATTTGTTCCGGTGCTTGATGAGGCGGTTGATATCCTCAAGAAGCATGCTAACAAGAAGGTCGCCATTGAAGGACACACTGACGCAATCGGCTCAGATGCCTACAACATGAAACTCGGAATGAGAAGAGCCAATGCCGTCAAGAATTACCTTGTTGATAAAGGTATTTCCGCTGACATGCTTTCCACAGAAAGCTTTGGCGAGTCCCAGCCTGTTGCCGACAACAAGACCAAAGAAGGCCGGGCAATGAACCGCCGCGTAGAATTTAAAGTTATGGAATAAGGTACTAACGGCAGAATGAAAAAGCTCATCGTACTGGTCATTTTATTAAGCTGCACTGTTGCCTTTGCAGCAGATGATACTGAAGTACATAAAAACTTTCAGAACTTCTGCAAAGAGTGGGTGAGCATAATAAAAAAGAACAAACCAAATCAGGTGTTCTGCAAAGGAAACAAAGGTGTCTATATTGCAGAATACAGTACCCTGACCGACCAGCACGATGCAGCAATTAAACGAACCGTTGTCAAAAAGACTCCGTACATCGGTATACTGAAATACCGGGAAAAGATTTTTAAATGTTCGGCAGCAACTCGTGAAAGGGCTCTCGCCGGCCCTTTCACAGTTGCTAATGAGCGTCTGGTAACAGAACTCTTTGTGTACCAGGATGGAAAGTGGCAGTGGTAAGTCATTGTACCCTTCGGTGATGCATAAAAAAATATTACATCTACTCCCTTACACCCTGCTGATCGCTCTTCTATTCCCGTCTTTCCATAGTATAGCCCAGCAACCAGGACAGCTACCATCCGCAGTTATCAAAGGTGATGACCTCTATAAGGAGAGGCAGGCTCCTGCCAAATGTCAGGAGGCGATAAAATGGTATGAACAGGGGTTTTCAGAAAAGCCCCTTGAGGAGATAGCTGTTCGCCTCGCAAAATCGTATTACTGGCTCGGAGAACACGCGCCACAGGATGCAAAACTGGAATTGTTTCAAAAGGGAATTGACTGGTCAAAAAAAATTATCGAAATCAATCCCAAAAGTGCGGGAGGATATTTTTGGCTGGGTGTACATAATGGCAAGTATGGAGAAGCCAAGGGTATTTTAAAAAGCCTGTTTCTGGTAGGGCCCATTAAAGACGCCATGCAGCAGGTGATAGCAATAAACCCCGGCTATGAATACGGAGGCGCATACCGGGTACTTGGACGGGTGTTTTTTAAACTGCCCCGCTTTGCCGGCGGTGGAATGGACAAAGCAATCAGCCACCTCAAAAAAGCCATCGAGTACGGCCCCGAGGCAACTAACAACCATGTATTCCTGGCAGAAGCTTACCTATCTCAAAAGGAATATAATTTTGCCCGTCAGGAACTTAATTTTGTTTTACAGGCTTCTCTGATACCAGGACGTGAGCCTGAAGGTAAAGAAGACAAGGCTGTTGCCCAGCGGTTGCTGGCTGATCTGAATAAAAACGCACGGTAATGAGTTATTCGCTTAAGACTAATGCTTATTCTTTTTATCTGCATAGCACATTCCGTCTCCCCAAATAGGTTTGCTTTCTTTGCCGATATATCATAGCATCCCTATATACGCAGACTTCTTCAACACTACGCCGTCACTATGAAATCTAATGTTTCATATAGCGCCTGATACGAATAGGAAAATATCAAAATGAAATTTTCAGAACTTAATCTCAATGGAAACCTCATGAAGGGAATCGAGGATGCCGGATTTACGGACTGTCTGCCGGTGCAGGAGCGCACCTACCAGCACACGCTCCAAGGCCGGGATGTCATGGTGCAATCACAGACGGGCTCAGGCAAAACAGCCGCGTTTCTGGTTTCGATATACCAGCTCTTCACCGAGGACAGCTACAAAAACCAGAAGCGGGCGCTCATCATCGCACCAACCAGGGAACTCGCCGTGCAGATCGAGGACGAGGCAAAGATCCTCGGCGCGCACCTGCCGTACCTGACCGGCTGTTTTTACGGTGGGGTGGGATACGAAAGGCAGGAGCATCTCCTGCGGAAGGGAGTCGCTATTGTTATCGGCACGCCGGGACGGCTCATTGACCTCAACCAGTCGAGGAAGCTCAACTTCGGTGATATTGGCATCCTCATTATTGATGAGGCCGACCGGCTGTTCGACATGGGGTTCCTCCCCGATATCCGGCGGATGGTAAAAAAGATGCCTGACAGCAGCCACCGCCAGACCATGCTTTTCAGCGCAACGCTCACCAGCCGGGTGCGTGGCCTCGCGATGGAGTATATGAACAATCCCATGGAGGTCGAGGTTGCGCCGGAGCAGGTAACCGTCGAGAGCGTCACGCAGAGTGTTTACCACGTTGCCAGGAACGAGAAGCTGAGCCTCCTCCTCGGCCTGCTGAAAAAGGAGAACCCGGGGAGCGCACTCATCTTTACTAATATGAAGAGCACGGCCATCAGGGTGGCCAGGCAGCTGGCGCACAACGGCTTTGGCTGCGAGTACATTATCGGCGACCTCCCGCAGAAGCAGCGACTTACGATCATCAACGCGATAAAATCCGGCACACTGCGCATCCTCGTCGCGACAGACGTCGCTGCGCGGGGCCTGCACATCAACGACCTCGAGCTCGTTGTGAACTACGACCTCCCGGCGGACCCGGAGGCGTATGTCCACCGTATCGGGCGCACCGCCCGGGGCGGCAAGCAAGGCAAAGCCGTCACCCTGGTCTGCGAGCGCTACGTGTACGGTCTGGAGGCGATCGAGTCTCTCATCAACATGAAGATCCCGGTTGCATGGGCAGAAGAAGCGGAGTACGCCGAAGATAAATCGGCGGGCATGCGCTTCCACGAGGAGCAGCGTGAACGACGCCCCGAGAGGAGAGATAATCGCACCGGCAAACCGCGGCATATTGAGGGACCAAGGCACACCGAGAGGCCAAAGTACATAGAAAAGCAGCGGCATGCCGAGAGCCCGAAGCGCGCCGAGAGGCCGAGGGTTGAGCGGGAACATGTGACACGAGCCGCACACGGAGAAGCCGCGGAGAGAAAGAAAAAAAAGGAGGTGCGCGCAACGGAGCACACGCGCCATACCGAGCAGGCAGTGCCGCGGGTACGTGAACAACGCCATCCCGAGGAAAAGAAGCAGAAGATAAGAAGCACGGACCGTAAACAACCCATTGAAGACCGTCTTGCTTATTACCGGAAAAAGTACGGTGAAGACTTCACTTCATCCTCGGCTCCGAAGAAGCGCAAGCGGACAAAGATTCTCGATGCCATCAAGGGAATCTTTTCCCGGAAGAAGCCTGCAAAAAAAACCTGAGCTGGCAGAAGAATCAAGGTAATAGCTTACGCTTCACTTTTCACTTTTCACTTTTCGCTTTTCGCTTAAATTTATATTAAGCAGAGGGGTACATGGAAAACATTAAAAGCCATTATCTAAGCAGGATTGAAAAGAATGTTGTCTGGTCCAAATTGAATGAATCAATAATAATTGTTGCCTTGAAAGAGAAAGAGGATAAGCTGTTTAAACTCAATACAAGCGCAGCTTATCTCTGGGAACTAAGTGACGGGACTAAAACTGTTGGAGATCTGGTAAAAAAGTTGTGTGAGAAATTTGCTATTGATGAAGCCACTGCACTCAACGACACAGTGGCATTTATAGAAAACATGGAAAGCCGGCAGTTGCTTGCTGTTTCCGATACAGCAGCGTGATACAGTTTCGCTTCGAACTGTTATGAAACCACTCATCCGTGAATGGCCAGGAATCTGGCTTCTGCTTTTACCCCGGTTGTGAATTTCCCCTCCTGCCGGGGTTTTTTATTTTCAATTTAGATTTTCGATCAGTCAATAGTTGCGTTTAGATCGTACCAATTCCTGTCAGTTATTCCTGCTGGTGCGCAATCCAAACAGTGTTCTAACCTTTGCCTGCAGCGCATCCATATAGGTATAGACCACCGGGGTGATATACAGTGTTATAAGCTGGGATAAGAGCAGCCCTCCGACAACGGCAACACCTAATGGCCTGCGGGCATCAGCACCTGCCCCGAAACCAAGCGCTATCGGCAGGCTCCCCATGATGGCAGCCATGGTAGTCATCATAATTGGCCTGAAACGGATGAGGCAACCTTCATAGATTGCATCATGAGGGTTTTTCCCCTCGTTTCTCTGCGCCGCCAGTGCAAAATCAATCATCATAATGGCGTTTTTCTTGACTATTCCAATGAGCATTATGATGCCGACGAATCCATATATATTTAAATCCATGCGGAACAGCATAAGAGAAAGCAGCGCACCGACACCTGCAGACGGCAGTCCGGAAAGAATGGTCACCGGATGAATATAACTCTCATAGAGAATCCCCAGTACAATATAAATGACCAGGATTGCCATCAGGAGCAGAATCCCGATGTTCTGTTCCGAGGACTGGAATGCCTGTGCGGTCCCCTGGAAGCTTGAGTTAATAGTTTGCGGAAGTGTTAAACGGGCGATTTTATCCACTGCGGTAACCGCCTCTCCCAGCGATACACCCGGCTTGAGATTAAATGAGAGGGTTACTGCCGGGAGCTGCCCCAGGTGGTTTATGGTAAGCGGCCCGACGTTACGGGTAATTTTTGCTACCGTGCTTAATGGAACAAGCGCGCCTGATGTTGAACGTATATACAGCATTGACAGTATTGAAGGGTCAGCCTGATAGCGGGGCTCGAGTTCAACGATGACCTTATACTGGTTGTTTGGCGCATATATCGTTGACACCTGGCGGGTACCGAATGATGCGTACAGGGCGTCCTCTATCTGCTGGGCGGAAACGCCAAGGGCCATTGCCTTGTCGCGGTTAATATCTATATTTATCTGCGGATTTTTTATCTGCAGATCAGTGTTCACATCCTGCAGAATGGGCAGTGCCCGCAGCTTATTTTCAAGCAGCGGCGCATAGCGATACAGATCATCAAGGCTTGGCCCCTGGAGGGTAAACTGATAGAGACTTTTCGTGAGCTGGCCGCCAATCCGGATGGTGGGAAGATTTTGCATGAAAGCACGGATGCCGGGAACAGTTGAAAGTTGTGGACGCAGTGTTTCAATGATCTCATCAACACTCAGCTTTCGCTCTTTTTTCGGTTTCAGTTGTGCAAACATGCGGCCGGTGTTATTCGCAAGATTCGGCCCTCCGGCGCCGACGCTGGACATAAACGAATTTACGTTCGGGTCTTTTCTTAAAATCTCAGCAAGCTCCTTTTGATGCCGCACCATGGAGTCAAAAGAAATTCCCTGGCTTGCCTCGGTAAAGCTGAAGAGCATATCCCGGTCTTCATAGGGCAAAAATCCTTTCGGGATGATTATAAAGAGATATACGGTTGCTACCAGAATCACGCCTGAAATTACCATGGTTGCCGGGCGGTGCTCCAGTACCCGGTCAAGGCTCCATTGGTAAAGATTAAACATCCCGTTAAAGAATCGTTCTGAAACTTCATAAAGCCGGCCATGCTTTTCTTCTCGTGCCGGGCGCAGGAACCTGCTGCATAACATGGGGGTAAGGCTCAACGATACCAGGCCGGAAATGAGAATTGCCATGCTGATCGTCACGGAAAACTCGTGGAGCAGCCGGCCCATCACGCCGCCCATGAATAATACCGGAATAAACACGGCGACCAGTGACAGGGTCATGGATACAATGGTAAAGCTTATTTCCCGGGAGCCTTTCAAAGCCGCTTCCATGACACCTTCCCCCATTTCTATGTGCCGCACAATGTTCTCCAGCATAACTATTGCATCGTCAACGACAAAGCCGACTGACAGAGTGAGCGCCATGAGTGATAAATTATCCAGGCTGAAATTAAACATATACATGGCGGCAAATGTTCCCACAATTGACATGGGAAGCGTCAGGCTGGGAATGACCGTGGCTGAAATATTCCTCAAAAATAAAAATATGACCAGAACCACCAGGCATACGACCAGAAACAGGGTGAACTTGACGTCATTGACCGATTCATTGATTGACACAGACTGATCATACAGGATGTGAAATTCAACCGAGGCGGGCATTTGCGCCCGAAGCTTCGGCAGGAGCTTTTTAATACGGGTAACCACTTCTACGGCATTGGTTCCCGGCTGGCGCAGAATGGCAAGGATAATCGCCCTGCTGCTGCTTTGTGATGTGTTGTACCAGCTTGCCACCTTGTCGTTCTCTACGCTGTCAATGACCGTCCCGATGTCAGCAAGCCGCACCGGAGAACCGCTGCGGTAGGCAACAATAAGGGGGAGATATGCTGCCGCGTTCAACAGCTGACCATTATCCTCGATGGTAAACGCCTGATGAGTACCATTGAAATTGCCCAGGGGAAGGTTGACATTCCCCTTTTGCACTGCTGCAACCACTTCATCAATGCCGATCATGCGCGTTGCAAGCGCCAGCGGATTGAGCTGTACCCGTGCCGCATATTTCTGTGCTCCGAAGACCTGTACCTGAGCGACGTCTTTAAGCATGGAAATCTGCTGTGACATAAGGGTTTCCGCGTATTCATCAATCGTGTACAGCGGGAGCGTCTGAGAGGTTACGGCGATATACATGACCGGCGCATCAGCAGGATTCACCTTCTGGTATGCAGGGGGGCTGGGCATATCCCGGGGAAGCTGTTTTGCAGCACGTGAAATTGCTGCCTGCACATCCTGTGATGCCGCATCAATGTTTCTATCCAGGTTAAACTGCAGGGTTATCTGGGTTATGCCCTGAGCATTTACTGAATTCAAAGAGTCAAGCCCGGCGATGGTTGCAAATTCACGCTCAAGCGGTGTGGCAACCGAAGATGCCATGGTGTCGGGGCTTGCGCCGGGGAGCGTTGCAGAGACAAGGATGGTGGGAAAGTCCACATTGGGCAGATCGCTCACCGGCAGAACGCGATACCCGAAATAGCCAAATATAAGAAATGCCAGCATGACAAGGGTCGTCATAACCGGCCTGCGGATAAATATTTCAGCGATGTTCATGAACCCTGTTTCTCAGTTTTCTTTATTTCAACTTTTGACCCCGTTGAGAGCTGTAACTGACCGTCAGTCACTACGGTCTCCCCGGGCTGCACTCCTTTTTCGATGACCGTCTCATTGTTGTGCGCTCCTCCCACGATAACTGATCTCATTTCCGCGCTAAGATCCTTTGTAACCACAAAAACATACGAGTCGCTTTGTCCGGTCTGCACCGCCTGCGAGGGTATAACCACGGCATGAGGATGGGTGGCGAGGGTGAGCACGACTTTAACAAACTGTCCCGGCCAGAGGGTCCGGTCAGTATTTGCACATGTTGCCTTGAGGAGGATGGTGCCGGTATTAATATCAACGGTGTTGTCAATAAAGGTTAATTCACCCGTGGCCGGCTCTGCAGTGCTGTCCGGGATAAAAGCTTCGACCTTGAGATTCCCTGCGCTCTGACCTTTCTTTATTTCCGGCAAATCTTTTTCCGGAACAGAAAATGAGACATAAATGGGGGTTATCTGGTTAATGGTAACCAGAGGGTTGTCGTCGTTAGCCTTTACCATATTGCCATGGTCGATCATAAGCTTGCCGCTGCGGCCGCTTAGGGGAGCCTTGATTGAGCAGTAATCACGCTGCAGCCTGGCATTTTCCATTGCTGCCCGGTCTGCCTTTACTGCAGCATGGAGTGCATCGGCTGTTGAGCGCATGCGGTCATACTGCTCCTTGGTGACAACTCCCGGGCCTATCAGTTCTGCATAGCGCTGTGCATCACGTTCAGCATTTTGCGCCTGCACCACATCTTTTGCCAGGGTTGCTTCTGCCTGTTTGAAAGCAGCCTCATAGGGCCGCGGGTCTATTAAAAACAGAGGGTCCCCTTCTTTGACAAAATCCCCTTCGCTGAAATATACTTTCTCAAGCTCTCCGCCAACCCGTGCTCTTATAGAGACGGTGTTGAAAGCCTCCACGTTCCCGATAGCGTTCAGCTGTACCGGAACATCCTTTTGTACTGCCTCAGCTATTGTAACCGGAACCGTTTTGGCAGGCCCCTGCCGGTCTTTTGAACCTGAGCACGAGCTTATAGCAAGCACTATAAACACTACAGCAAGCAGATTTTTTGTTGTGCTCATCATTATCATTCCCCGTATATATTGTTTTGTTTTTTTCTTAATGTATAATGTGTATAATGTAATAATATCAGAATGTATCATATGCAGTCCAGTTAATAAATTCATTAAAGTCGTTAACTATAATTTATGAGAAAACAGCTTACTATCTTTCTATGCGCAGCAGTGCTTTTTTTCTTTTTCGCCACTGGTGCCCGCGCTGCAGAATACATCGTCATCGGTGATACCAGGCCGGATGTCGGCAATGAGGATTTTCAGATGACAGAGAGCATAATCAAGGATGCAATTGATTACGTTGTGAATAATTCTGACGAGCCCGTGAACCTGGATGGTATTATTTTAACCGGCGATTATGTTAGCAAAGGAACAGACAGCAGTCAGTGGAATAAATTTCTTGCTGCATATAAAAGCGCTCTTTTTTATCCAATCTATCCATGCCCGGGTAATCATGATGACGAGCCTGATAATTTTGCCTATTATCAATGGAATTATTATAAGATATTCAATGTCCCGCGCTGGTATTCGGTCAATATCGGCAGCGTGCATCTGATTTCGCTGGATTCCAACCTTGCCGAATTTAACCCGCTTGCTCCCTATCAGTTTTTTTTAAATTATTTCCAGCAGTGCTGTCTTAAAGATGATTTAAATAAAAATGAGCAGCCATTTACCATAGTCATCTGGCATGAGCCGGCCTATACTTCACATCCCGCTTCCGGCACGGGTCATGGTTCTAACCTGCTTATGAGATATTGGTATGTGCCACTCTGTGAGGAGTTTGGTGTGGACATTGTGTTAAGCGGCCATAACCACTGGTATGAAAGGACCGTACCGATACTGAAGGGAACAGCAGCTGATGCAGGCATAGTATACCTAACAACCGGCGGTGGCGGTGCAAAACTGTATCCGGTTTCTGATGACCCTGCTGACAAGCTTCATGATAAAGATGGGGTTGTCCTTTCTGCAGTAAATGCCAGTGCCTACCACTTCTGTATCCTCAGTATTGAAGATGATAGTCTTACGGTACAGGCTGTCGAATACGGGACCCATAAGATACTTGATTCTTTTGAGGTTAATAAAAAATAATAAGTAAAGGAACAGTACATGCTCTTTTCTATGGTAAATCATTGGTGCCATGTTTTGCAATCTGCGCTCAATAACTTTCACCCTCTTCCCCGTATCAAGTACGGGGCAGGCTCCAGCCCTCTCCCCTCAAGAGAGAAGGCAGCAATAAATTTCTCCGCTCCTTGCGGGAGGGGATTAAGGGGAGGGTTGATAAGGCTATTAACGATCCTTTTTTTATTTATTTTGTATCTTTTATATGGGGCTTTTTCTTCTTATGTACACGCAGGCACCTGGTACAAAGGCGACCTCCATGCTCATTCAACCTACAGTGACGGTGACAGTCCGGTTTCTGAGGTAATTGCCAGCGCTGAGTCAAAAGGCCTTGATTTTTTTGTTATTACCGACCATGACACATCCATGCACGGCAACCCTGTGCACTGGTCTGACCCTGCGTATCATTCAGATGTCATGGTGCTGCTGTATGGGGTTGAGTGGACAACACCTCTTGGTCACGCCAATGTCTGGGCTTCTGCGCCATTTTCCTATGCTGAGCTGTGGCAGGCAAACAGGAACAAAAACGCCAATGCTGCAGTAACAGCCGCTCACCAGCAGAATGCCCTGTTTTCAATCAACCATCCTGAATCCCTTTTAACCAGCTCCTGGGAATATCCGGTGGATGACGCCACAGACAGTATCGAGGTGTGGAATTGCATGTATCGCCTGCCCAGTACCAATCGCTGG
>CAIYCZ010000478.1 GCA_903924805.1 uncultured delta proteobacterium
CAGGTCCTTGCGGGTGATGATGCCGATAAGTTTCTTGCCTTTTATTACCGGGACACCGGATATTCCCGTCCTCTTCAAAATCTTCAAGACATCATCACGGTTGCCCGGGATCTCGACATACACGACGTCGGATGTCATATAGTCCTTTACATAAATTTCTGTTATGATCTCACCACCAGGGTTGTGATTATGCCGTGGGTGACGACATAGTTGCTGACGCTGCCCAGTAAGAGCCGGTCCGTTTTGCTTTTTCCGTGTGAACCGACCACAATAAGGTTTGCCTTCTGTTCTTCTGCAAGGGTGATGATCTCGTTGCCCGCATGACCCTGCTTCATGTGCGTGGTGACCACGACACCTTTGTCATGGGCAAACGTTTTGGCTTTTTTAAGAACGTCTTCTCCCTCTTTTTCCAGGGCGCCAAACATGGTCTCAACGGTGTTGTCCGCGGGCAGGGAGGAGAAAAGGCCCGTCTCCACCACGTACACGACATGGAGTTTTGCGCCATGAAAACCGGCCTCCCCGACCGCACAGGCCAATGCCTGTTCGCTTGCTTTGGAGCCATCAATTGCAACAAGGATATCAGAGAACATGGGCATCACCCGGAACAAACATGGCTTTTTAATTGGATTTATGAATTAAAAACATTTGTGCCGATGTTGCCGGAATCAGCCCGTTTTACGATACTTTCAACCGGATCTTTTGAGAAGCGCAGATTTGAGTACCGGGGATCAAGGGAGAAAAGGTTTGCCCGCGCGCCAATAGAGATGAAAAACGGATCGCCAGAGAGAGACGAACCGTCAACAGCCATCCGCATCACTTTGGATGGTTCAATCCGGTATATGGTGTGGACAAACGCCATCTCTGCGAGCATATCAGGCTGGATAAACATCGCATTATCGGTTCCCAGAAATACCTTGCATCCAAGATCAAGCATCAGAGAAACCGGCGGGTGACGGGGGGAGGCGGTGACGCCCAGTGTCCAGTTCGATCGCGGACAAATTGCGATCGGTATTTCCCGTTCGGCACACGTGCGGAGCTGGCGACGGGTCGCATGGGTGCCATGGATGATGAGGTCGGGATCAAAGGAGAGGGCTGCATCCACATCACCCGAATCCTTCTCACCTGCATGGAATGCAATTTTTTTGTTTTCCCGCCGCGCCTGCGCAACGGTATGCTCGATATCCGGCATATCACGGGCACTGCTGATGCCCATTCCCTCAGACGTATGCTCGCCACCTTCCCTGCCAAAGATCATGCACCGGAAATTCTGCCCGTCTGATGCCTCCCGCAGCGCTGCCACCCCTTTGGGTCCGCCTTCACGAAAATCTGCGCATCCCGCTGTCCCGCACCTCACCATCCCTCCAATACTGGAACGCATTGCGCGGACAAGCTCGTCCCGGGAAGCTGCAGAGAGCAGCCGGTGTTTCAGGCCAAAGGGAGGCGTGACAAGTTCGACAAGGTCACCGGATGATGCGCAGTCCATTGCTACCGTGTCTCCCAGGTGTGTGTGGGCATTGAAGAACGCGGGGCAGATCCAGACATCAGAAGCTTTTTTATTCTCCTCGATTGCGGTGATGATGCCCCGCTCAATCACAATATCAACCGGCCGGAGCACGAACTCCTCCCCGACGATTGCTTTACC
>CAIYCZ010000479.1 GCA_903924805.1 uncultured delta proteobacterium
ATGGCATGGGTAAAACGATAATGGAGCCAGTTCCCGCCAACGGGTATTCCGATTATCAGAACAATAAGCCCGATTACGGCAGTAATTTTGTTCTGCCGGTTCATTCTATTCCACGTTTCCTTCACATTCACTGTCGTACGCTCCTTCACATAGTTTTATGGTCTATAGTATTTCCCGCCCTGCTCCAGAGCCTCCTGTACGGTCAGCTGACAAACAGGCTCATAATGTGCCCATGTATAGCATCCCGTGAAGAAATCTTTGCCGCGGTTGTCTGTGACAACTGCTCCACGACCCTGCCCTGGGAGAAATGAAACATAAGTATGGCAATGAGCGACAGGGAGCTCAATGCGGGATTGATTGACGGGCGAAATGCGCCCTGCCGGATGCCGTCCTTGAAAAACTGCGCCATCTGAATGTGCATGTGAGAGAAATATTTTTTTGTGAGCAGTTCCACAAAGCGGCCCTCGCCGGTGGTCTCGCGCTGAATGAGATAAAACATCTCGGGGTCACTGCGCAGCGTTTCATCGTAGAGGTCAATAATCCTGCCGAGGGTGGTGGTATGGTCCTGCCCGGCATTCAATATGCCCAGCAATCCCTCATAAAGTGTCCCGATATGTGTCTCCAGAAGATACAGGTAGAGGTCTTTCTTGTTTTTGAAATGGTAGTAAATCATGGGTTTGGTAAGCCGCGCCGCTGCTGCAATTTCACGCATGGATGCGGCGTCATAGCCCTTTTTTGAAAAAACTTTTATTGCCGCCTTTATGACTTTATCTTTTGATGAATATCCCATATATATTTTCCTTACTTACCGGTAAGTAAATAATTACTGCAAAAAAAATGCACCGTCAAGAAAATAGTTCAGTCTGTTTGGTCGCCGCCAACCTTTCCCCGCAGGAGCTTTTTGCTGGATGTTGTCTTTTTATCGCGCAATCGCCGCTCTATAACCCCGGCAGGAACAGCCGTCCGTACGCGCGGCTTGCGCCGCACCATGCGTTTTTTGAGCCGGTCTTCAAGGCGCTTCAGAGCACGCATCCGGTTTTGTGCCTGAGACCGTAATTCGGAGGCATGCACGGTAATGCCGGTGGGTACATGGGTTATGCGGACAGCAGTCTCTACCTTATTTTTTCTCTGCCCTCCCGGACCGCTGCTGCGATAAAACTGCACCACTATATCCCGTTTCTTTATCACCCGCCCTCCCCCGCCGGGAAAAATGACCCGGTCTCATCAAATTCTGCAACCTTCAGAGGGCTGCCTTTGGTAAAGAGGGTTATTATCTGGCCAATCGTATAGGCATTGCCCCGCAGCAGAAGGCGGCAGTTTTCTATGCGGCAGTTGGAGAGCCGGGTCTCACCCTTGTCTGCAATAACCATGCAGTCTTTGAACGTACAGTTCTCAAACGCCTTGCCGTCCAGCTCCACTTTTTCGCCGGAGAATGTTTTGTTTTTATAGGTAACGGAATAGCCGGGCATGTTAAAAAATACAAGAATTCAGAAGACAGAAATCAGAATTCAGAATGTTTTTTTTACTTTTCACCTTTCACGTTTCACGTTCCACACTTTTTATTCTGACTCCTGCCTACTATCGTTTTATTTTATTGTTCTCATGGTGAGCGTGATCAGGACTTTCCACATTTCTTCGGAGGTCTTACTGTCGAGCAGTTTTTCCCGGGCCTCTTTTTCGTGAAAGGTCTCCATGAGTCCTGCAATCAGCTGCAAGTAAAATGCGCTCGCAGCAAACGGGATGACAATAAAAAATATGATTTTTGTTAACCGGCCTTTGGGCGCGCCAAACTTTATTCCCTGCTTTTTTATCCCCAGGGAAAAAATGAGGCCGCCTCCTTCCACGCCGCGCACATGGGGAAACGCCAGCCCGTGTTCAACCGCCGTTGGCACAATGGCCTCACGGCTGAGTGCTGCGGTGAGCAGGCTTTCCGGGTGCTCGATAAAACCTTCCTGGGCCATAACCCCTATCAGTTCTGCAATCGCTTCTTCACGGCTTTCTCCCTTGAGGCTGGGGAGCATGAGCTGACTTGATGAAAAGCGGGCAATCCCTACGGCCGGCTTTTCAGTGAATTTGGTAATCCGTTTAAGCTGGCGTGGCGAACCTTCACGGGAGTAAATAATCCTGGTACACCGCGGGCACTGCATAAGCTCCCTGCTCACCTGAACCTCATAGGCCATTGAGGTGGGTAATGTTACCCCGCAGCCTGAGCATATTCCTCCGGTCACCGGCACCACTGCTGACATATAGCGGTTATGGAGGGTTTCAAACAGGTGCAGGGTATTTTTAGGCAAATTTTTAGCGAGCGATGTAATCGAGTCCTCAAGCTCTTTTAAGCAGGCATCTGGAAGCAGAGCCTGCTGCTCTGCGAGGGTGAAATTGAGGTCCTGAAGCTGAATTAAATGGTTCAATAACTTGTTCATACTGCTACGTCTCCTGTTCCCGAAGAATGTTTCTTCTGCTAAGAGCACATCTCCCTTCTTTGCATAACCCTTTTATGCCGTTTTTAAGATAAAGAATATGGGGGAAATTTGCAAGATAAAACTCTAAAGCTGAGTTATGTTGCAGTAATGAACGGTTACATCAATAGAAGAAAGAGAAGGTGGTAATAATGGACAATTATAAGCCCTGAATTCTAATATCGAAATCCTGAACAGTTTGGGATTTTGGGTTTTGGATTTAGAAATTCCTTTTTGTCCATGTTCCGGATAAACTTCCCGATTTCCTCTCTGAGTCCGGAGCTTGCGTGAGCCTTGATGTGCTCTGCACAGCGCGTTATGGTATGCACCTGAGCTGTCGTGGCAGTAAAACTTTTACCTGCAGACAGATTCTTAATCAAAGGAGCCATGTCCATGATACACTGCCTCAGTTCCTTCCGCAGGAGCGGATCTGCCTGCAGCATGGCTGTTACTTCAGAACCGTAGCTATAGTAAAGGCTTATATACCGGCTGCCCGCAGGTGTTTTTCTCATATATGAATCCCTTAATGTGCGCAGCATGCGGATATACTTTGTTTCATGTTTAAAAATCGACTTTACCGGACACTTGTTGTTGTCACCTCCGCCTGATTCCTTGGCGCCTAAACACTGGTTGATGGTAATGTCCGCGCCCGCCTCAAGCGTAAATGATTTGGGTACGGAGCCGTGTTTTGCATCCATAGCTGTTATGCTGTAAGTGCCCGCAGGATGGATAAGCATATAGTACCCTTCTTCGGTAGCGGTCGAGGCGCCGCCGTTGGTTGAGATAGATACCCCGCTGATCCCTTCGCCGGTAGCCGCGTCAATGACCATACCGGTGATAAGCCCAGTGCCCGCTGTGGTAGTGGAAATACTGTACTGCCTGCCCTCCGTGCACTGATTGGTAACTGAATAGGTCCAGGTGCCGGTCTCCGCACCTTTTATCTTGAGCTCGGAGATCGATGCTGTAATAGGAATCTGCTGAGCAAGATAGGCAGTACCATCAGGCTTAATCACCTGGAGCAACACCGAACATGTGGGAGGTGATTGTGCGGTAATGCCTTCTCCGGTCAGAGAAAAACGCAGCACCAGGGACTGGCCTTTTATCTCATTTTTTATTGTATGTGTTTGCGAAGAAGACTCGGAAACCGTGTCGTTTATAGTGCTTATTACCTCACATTCAATCGAGGTGACATTCTCCCGCCCACTGTCATCAGAAGCTCTGACAACAATACTCGCAAGACCGGGGGGCGTTGCAGAGGCTGCCGTAGCCCGATACGAATAGATGCCGTCTCCTGCAGAAATATCGCCATGGGTATTGTCATCATACAGCGCCTGCTCTGCGTCCCCGCCAAGCGGTGATAAATCTGCTGACACTGATACCGGTCCAGTCTGTTTACGCACCTGCACGGTAAAAAGAATCTGCGTCACCCCGTCGTTGGGTATTGAAAAAGGGTCTGCCTGTGCAGAGACAAAAGCCGGACCTTCAGCTTCTGCTGTAAAATCAACCCCTGGAACATTCTCCATGGAAATTTCCATGTCCTGACTTGACGGCTCAAACGTGACCCCTTCTTTATAGGGTGTAACGCTGTAACTGCCGGACGGCAATCCTTCAAACGTGTATGTCCCGTCCAGCTCTGTAGTAACTACCCGTTCCTCCTGCCCGTTAATATATATTTCAACACCTACCATAATGGTGCCGGTAATTGTTCCTGAAACGGAATACCCATTCCCGCTTGGGTTAACTAAAATATAACTCTCCTCAGTCATCGTATTAGTTGCAGACAGACCAGTAACCGTGAGGCTGACCGTGTATTCACCGGGAATGGTATAGATGTGCTGCGGGTTTTGCTCAGAGCTTGCGTTGCCGTCTCCAAAGTTCCACATCCATTCCGTGATTTCGCCGGTGGAGGCATCGCTAAACTGAACAGTAAGCGGTGCTTCGCCGTCAAGCGGGTCAGCACTAAAATAAGCTTCCACAGCATTCTCATACACCCATATATAATCATACCCGGTAATGGTGTCAGAAACGTCCTGCGCATAAACCGTAAGGCTTACGGTATATGCGCCTGGAAGCGTATAGGTGTATTTGGGATTCTGTTCAGGACTTGTGCTTCCATCTCCAAAGTCCCACAACCATTTTGTGATTTTCCCAGCGGAAGTATCTGTAAACTGAACAGTCAGCGGCGCATTACCCTCCAATGGCTCGGCAGCAAAACCTGCTATTACCTCCGGTCCGGTAACCCATATGCAGTCTACTTCGGTAACCGTATCAGACCCGCCCGGACCTTTAACGGTAAGGCTTACCGTATATGTATTGGGAACAATATAGGTATGCTGCGGGTTCTGCTCCGTACTTGCATTGTTATCCCCAAAATCCCAGAACCAGTCGGTAATCTCACCTGCTGAAGCATCCATGAACTGTACCGTGAGCGGTGCTTCCCCTTCTATCGGATCGGCAGTAAAGTCTGCAAAAACATTGCTACCTGCTTCGGTTACCGTGATGCAGCCCTCTTTCACCATTGTATTTGTCCCGCCCGGACCTTTAACCGTAAGGCTTACCGTGTATGTATTGGGAACAATATAGGTATGCTGCGGGTTCTGCTCCGTACTTGCATTGTTATCCCCAAAATCCCAGAACCAGTCGGTAATCTCACCGCTTGAAGCATCCATGAACTGTACCGTGAGCGGTGCTTCCCCTTCTATCGGATCGGCAGTAAAGTCTGCAAAAACATCGCTACCTGCTTCGGTTACCGTGATGTAACCCTCTTCCACCTTGGTATTTGTCCCACCAGGGCCTTTAACCGTAAGGCTTACCGTGTATGCGCCGGGAACGGTATAGGTATGTTGCGGGTACTGCTCCTGGCTTGTGGTTTTATCGCCAAAGTCCCAGAACCAGCCGGTGATCTCACCGGTTGAAACGGTTGAATAATCCGTGAACTGTACGGTGAGCGGTTCAGCTCCATAGGTTGGGTCACCTTCAAAGTCTGCCAGAGGCTCATCGCCGGCTGCAATAGAAATGGTACCGGGGGCATGCAGTCTGTCCACACTGCCCCACGCACCCATCCCGTGACGAACTCTGTCACTCTGCATATTGCTAAAGCATTGAGAAGCACTTGACGGTAATAGAAACAGGATTGTTGCAACGCTTAAAATGAGAGGGAAGGTTTTTTGTACTTTCATATGATCCTCCATTATTTACTGCTCAATAAGAGGATTTTGAGGAATCCTGGAAAGGTTATAACATCTGGGTCTTAATAGCTGATAGTATAGGGGAAAGTCTTCCGCGTGTCAAAAGAAAAG
>CAIYCZ010000480.1 GCA_903924805.1 uncultured delta proteobacterium
ATAGTCATCTGCCTCCCCCCGCTTTGAAACCTGACTATATACCAATTGAAAATTACCGTGTATAGTATAAACTGTTTACATTACGGGAAGCGCTATCTGCGTTTTTGCATCTATTAAAACAGAGCACCATATAATGAAAATTGCCATTTCCACTCTTGGCTGCAAGGTAAACCACTATGACTCTGCTGTCATTGAAGAATCACTCAGACAGGAAGGCTATCATATCGCATCGTTTGCCGGCACGGCCGATGTCTATATCATCAATACCTGTACGGTAACTGAAAAGACTGACGCGCAATCCCGCCAGCTTATCCGCCGTGCTTTAAAAGCAAACCCTCATGCCTGCGTAATCGTCACCGGCTGTTATGCACAGCACGCTGCCCAATCTGTTGCCGCACTTTCGGATAGGGTCCATGTCCTTGGAAATACAGAAAAAACAGACATGGGAGCATACCTGAAACAGATAACCGGGAAAAACATGCGCATCATCTCCGTAGCAGATTGTGGCTGCGAGAAAAGGTTTATATCAGCCCCGGCACCCCGGCTGTTCAACCGGACCAGAGCGTATTTGAAAATCCAGGATGGGTGTAATGCCAGGTGCTCATACTGCATAGTTCCCTCGGTCCGCGGTCCAAGCAGAAGCTGTGCCGTTGAAGAGGTTCTCAGCGGGTTCAGGAATCTTGTTCAGGCAGGCTATCAAGAGGTTGTGCTGACCGGCATTCATCTTGGCGCCTATGGGCTCGATCTCAGTCCCCCGCTACATCTTGTCGAACTTCTCAAAAGACTGTCTTCTGATACGGCATGTGCACAGATTCGCCTCCGCCTGAGTTCCCTTGAGCCGGGTGAAATTTCTGATGAGCTCATTGACGTTATCTCCCGTACTGATATAGTCTGCCCGCATCTTCACATACCGCTCCAGAGCGGGGATGAATCAATAATCAGGAAAATGAACAGGTCCTACAGTTCCGCGTTTTTTAAGCATCGTATAGAAAAACTGGTATCCTCTATACCCGACATAAATATCGGGATCGATGTCATTGCCGGGTTCCCGGGAGAGTCTGAGGAGCATTTTCAGAATACCCTGAGCCTCATACAAGACCTGCCGGTAGGCTATCTCCATGTATTCCCCTATTCAAGAAGACCGGGGACTCCTGCAGCTCTTTTAAGCGATCAGGTGCCGGAACACTTGAAGCGGGAAAGAGCACAGCGTCTCAGGGACGAGTCACAGAGAAAGAAGCAGCGCTTCTACTCATCATTCCTCCATAAAACCCTTCCGGTACTTGTTGAAGGAAAACGCGATCGCAAAACGGGTCTTTTAAAAGGGTTTTCAAAAAACTATATTCCGCTGTTGCTGAACGGGCCTGATGAGCTCATGGGAAAAGAGATACGTGGCAGAGTTACCGAGGTGAGAGAAACAGTGGTCTATGCAGAAACAGCATAAAAATTGACCGCAGAGATCACAGAGAACGCTGCGTAAAGCATAGTTAACTAAAACTGGAAACCACAAACTACAAACTTAAAACTAATTCAGGGTTAAAGCAGCTCACACTTCAATCCAAATGCTTCACAGACCTGCCGGCAGGAAGCCCTCCCCCTGAAGATGTTTACCCCTTTTGCGATGGCGGAATTTTCTGTTACGGCTTTTTCAATACCTTTATCAGCCAGTTCTAAACCAAACGGAAGCGATGCTTTTGCCAGTGCACAGGTTGATGTGAGCGGCACGGTGCCGGGGAAATTGGTTATACAGCAGTGCACCACCCCTTCTTCAATGTAAAAAGGATTGGTATGCGTGGTGGGACGGGATGTTTCAATACAGCCGCCCTGGTCAACTGATACATCAACAATGACAGCCCCTTTTTTCATGGTGCTCACCATGGCTCTTGAGACCAGCCGTGGCGCTCTGGCACCCGGAATCAATACAGTTCCGATTAAAAGGTCGGCTTCCCTGGCGGCTGTTTCAATAGTGTCCCGGTCAGAGGCAAAAGCAGTGAACCGTTCTTTAAACGTCTGCCGGGCTTTTTCCAAAAGGTCTCTTTTTATATCGAGAAGATAAACACGCGCTCCCATCCCCAGAGCCACCGCACATGCATTCCACCCTGCAGTACCTCCTCCCAGAATAACTACCAGTGCCGGGGCTGCCTGTGATGCTCCGCCAAGAAGAACTCCTCTGCCGCCATGTATGGTTTCCAGTGCCTGCGCGCCAAACTGAACCGAGAGCTTCCCGGCAATTTCGCTCATGGGTTTTAATATGGGAAGACTTCCATCCTGCAGCTGGACCGTCTCATATGCAACTGCTATTACTTTTTTATCGATAAGTGTCCGGGTAAGGGTATAGTCTGCTGCTAAATGGAGGAAAGTAAAAATAATCTGGCCCTCTTTTATAAGGGGAAATTCCGGCTCTATGGGCTCCTTCACTTTGATAACCATTTCAGAGCGTTTCCAGACCTCTGCGGCTGTTGCCACCAGGTGTGCACCGGCCTGTATATACTCTTCATCAGAGATTCTGCTGCCCCTGCCCGCAGTTTTTTCTATCAGCACCTGGTGCCCATGCTGTATGTATTCTGCCACGCATGCCGGGGTCACGGATACCCGGTTTTCTGCTTCTTTTATTTCCCTGGGAACGCCAATGATCATGATAACAGCTCAAAAAGCCTGGGAGCTGTCAGCGCTCAGCGTTATAATTCCCGGCTGATAGCTGAATGCTGAAAGCTTTATTGCTATGGTAATTGTTGCCTGAATACCACCGAGCGGAAAAACTCCACAAGGTTCTGCCAGCGAGCTCGCTCCATTGATTGTTTCGGGATGAGCTGGGATATTTTCCACTGCATGATGGACATTTCATGCTCGATACCACCCCCCAGCTGGTTGTTGAGATACCACGCATAGAGAAGCCCGAACAGAAGCCCGGGCGGGGTAAAAGCTTCACTGGCATTGATTGCCATATAGTAGAGATCGTTATCTTTGTGGCTGGGAGAGAACTGGGCAAGCTGCAGATAGCGCCTCAGCTCCTGGTCGGCAAGAAAACAGTGCCGGTGAGCGGGCTTCTGTAATTTTATTTCAAAGATCTTTCCTACTGGCCCGCCCCCCTCTGTAAGGGGCCGTACCTGTTTCCACTGAAAATAAGTTCCCAGCAGGGATTCTCCCAGAGCAATCAGCAGGTCTTCTGTGAGGCGTATCTCAGGGCCCTTCAGCAGATTTCCATGGATTTTAATATAGGCATCCAGTGGATCAAAGTAACCAAGGATATTATCCCACTCCGTGCTGCGCATCCAGGACTGAGAACTAATAAGCTTCACCCCTTTGCAGTACCGGAGATGCTCCAGCAGTATCTCCCGGTTGTTCCAGATAATCTCTTTCAGCAGTTTTTGTAATAACGGATGCGAGATATCCAGGGCATCAATGCGCTGCTCCGCATTTCTGATATAGTCGCAGAGAAATCCCTTCGTTGATTTCGCTGTAAATCTCCTGCCGTTCGATGCCGGCGGCCGCGAGCGGGGAGGAGATGTTTTGGGGAGATAGTCACGCAATACATACAGGGTCTTGATAACGCGGGCAAATTTTTCCGGGTCATGCTGAATAACCATGTCGGTGCGCAGCCGTTCTTCTGAACTGAGGGCAGCTTTGATGGGTTCAACGCCCCACTCGGAAACTTTATCGGTGTCAAGGTAGATGGGGATTTTCCCTTCAAGGGCATAGTTGCGCAGTATGTCGCCGGGGACCGAGTGGAGGTCAGTAACGATAATATAGTCAAACAAGCCCCTGATGCCGCCCGGTATATTATTGTGATACGCCTCAATCAAGTCAGAGATGTAATATTCTTTGCCGTTTCGCCGAATCGAAAGGTCGGTCTCGCCGCGCTGTGCCCAGAAGCTTGCTCCGAGAATCTTCAGAGCGTGCTTATTGTTACGCACCGCATCGGTCAGAGCCGGAAGCTGAAGAATGGGGATGATACTGGTATACAGGCTTCCCGGAGCAAGGATGATAATATCTGCCTCCTGAATTTCACGAATAAGGGCGGGGTCTACCCGTGGCGGACTGATAAAATTCGCCCATACGCGCTGGACCGGAAACGAACTGTGCCGCAGGGATGATTTATGCTCTCCGCAGCTGATAAGCCCAGGGGTATACAGGAACTGGAGTTCTCCCTGGGTGGTGGAAGCAGGATAAATCATCCTGTTGCCGGCACCGATTTTTTTGCTGAATTCATGGATGCCGCCGAGAATATCCCGGTGAGAAGGCTTGTCCCCGGGGCTGTGCCGGGGTTTTTCCCTGTGCCGGTAGATGGCAGCCACCAGCCAGAGATTCCCCAGGCACTGTCCATCCAGCGGAATATTTTTCAGAAAGGGATGCTTGCGGAAAAACGTTCCGAGATCTGACAGGTATGAAATAAGCTGGACAGGCACAAATGGCCGGTCCCGCTGTTCGATGAGCATAAGCGGGTTCCACAGAGGGTCCGGCTGTGCATGATTATCAAACCGGTAATTGATCGTCTTTTGCAGAAACCTGACCAGTGATTCAAGGTTATCCTGATGCAGTGAAGGGTATTCAGCAATCATGTTTATGGGGGTAATAGCAGACAGGGCTGC
>CAIYCZ010000481.1 GCA_903924805.1 uncultured delta proteobacterium
GCTTTCACGGGCCGGTCGGCGCCCATGACCGGATCACAGGAGCAGAGCAGTTCACCCGCGCAGCGGAGATAGACCAGACGCCCATCGGCAAGACTCCCCGTTCGACCCCGGCCACCTATATCGGCTTTTACGCAGAGATCCGGCGCCTCTTTGCCCTGGTCCCTGAAGCGCAGGTCAGGGGCTTCACGGCAAGCCGCTTTTCCTTTAATGTAAGCGGCGGCCGCTGCGAAAAATGCTCGGGCCAGGGTAAACTGAAAATGGAGATGAGCTTTCTGCCGGATGTCTATGTGGGGTGCGACGTCTGCCGGGGAGCGCGGTTTAACGAGGAGACCCGGTCAGTGCCGTTAAAGGGAAAAAATATTTCCCAGGTACTTGCCATGACAGTTGATGAAGCGTGCGATTTTTTCGCGGCGTTCCCGTCAGCCTGCCGGCCGCTCAAGCTGCTGCAGCGCATGGGCCTTGGCTACCTGACCCTCGGGCAGCAGAGCCCCACGCTCTCCGGCGGCGAAGCCCAGCGCATCAAAATCGCCGCTGAGCTGAGTAAAACTGCCCAGGGCAGGACGCTCTATATTCTTGACGAGCCCACCACCGGCCTTCACCTGGCAGACATTGACCGGCTTATGGACGTGCTCCATGACCTGGTAGACCTTGGCAACACCATGGTCATTATCGAGCATAACCTGGAAGTAATACGGCAGGCTGATTATATTATAGATTTGGGTCCCGAAGGCGGTGACCAGGGGGGCTTTGTAGTGGCAAGCGGTTCACCGCAGGAAGTGGCAATCCAGGGAACATCCTACACAGCACAGTATCTCAAGCAGTATATGGCGGAGAAACAGCTCCTGTAAAATGTTTACTTGTCTGTACCGATCTATATTATGGGGAAGTGCTTATATATTTCCTGCTAAAAGCGTTCATATAAACCAACAGCAGCAAAACATACAGTCCGGTATAAAACATTTGCCACCAGAATAGATAGTTCATGTGGGATAAAAAAAAGTTTGCCGTTGCGTAACCAAAAAAGTTGATGCGAGAGAAGTTCGGGATATACAAAAGAAACAGAAAGTACAGGAACGGCCACGTGGACTTCCGTTTAGATTGCGAGTAAGCCGCAAACACCGGAAACATGAACAGCAATACAATAAAATCATAGTGCTGGTGGTAATCAACCAGCATGGTGAGGAGCGCAGTAACTCCCAGCACATAGTGGCCTTCATTGTTTTTTATTTTCAATATAAAAGCTATTGCTGATGCATACAGTAGCACGGTCGCTATATTGATGACAGATTGTGGCATGTTGAGGGTAAAGAGCAATGATTTAAATGATATTCCGTTTGTCTGATAATAGAAAGCGACAGTTCCTTTATAAAAGGTAAGCAAGGAGACTTTCGTTAAATAATTATTCGTCAGCGTTACGGGAGAGATCCCCATCCACAAACTTATGCCGGCAGTCAAAAGCAGATGAATCGCGCAGGCAGTAATTATAATACGATATTCTTTTCTACACAACAGATAGATGGCAAAGAGTA
>CAIYCZ010000482.1 GCA_903924805.1 uncultured delta proteobacterium
ACAGGGTGAAGAGGTAAAGAGGCGAAGAGGTCAAAAGGTAAAGAGGTCAAGAAGAAGGGGCCAAGGGTTCAAGGATTCGAGGGTTCCAGGGGGCAATGAAAAATTATATGAGTTCATGAGTTCCAGATTCTATGGGAGGATGATTAACGCTGATATCACAAATTTTAAATAGGGCCAAAGAATTTCACAGAAGGGCACTGAAGGTTTGAACATGGTTTCAAGGAAAGAATGAAATCCTGAAAATCTGCGTTCATCAGCGTCCTAATATTCTGTGATGTTCTGTGTATTCTGTGACGGATATTTTAAAGGGCAGGAGTCGGAAATGGCTGCTGCCCTTTGTCGTTGCATGCAGCGCTTGATTTTCATATTGACAAATTTTAATGTCCGTACTACCTTGTAACACAAGGAGGATTATTATGAATCAGACACTAACCATTCGCATACCTGAGGAAATGAGAAAAGAGCTTCAGGAAATAAGCAAAATAGAGGACAAGCCGGTAAGTGACCTGGTGAGGGATTCTTTGAGAAAGTATATTGCGATTCACCGGTTTCGCAAACTGCGCAACATGGTTCTGCCGTTTGCAGAGGCACAGGGGATTCTCACCGATGAAGATGTCTTTAAAGCCATATCATGAAAATTATTCTGGACAGCAATGTCATTATTGCCGCATTTGCAGGCAGAGGCTTATGTAATGCGCTATTTGAGCTTTGTTTAGACCGCTACGACATCTTTATAAGTGACAGTATCCTTTTTGAAGTACATAAGAATCTCTGTAAGAAACTAAAACTGACGGAGAAAAATGCAGATATAATCATTTCATACCTTAAGGAATTCTGCCTGGTAGGACGTTATGATAGATTGAAAAGAAGAGTATGCAGAGATAAGGATGATGACGAGATCCTTGGACTGGCAAAGGGTATTAAGGCACAGTATATCATAACCGGAGATAACGACCTGCTCTCATTAAAGAATTTTGATGCAACGGAAATCATTTCGCCGCGCCAATTTTGGGAAATTGCTAAAAATAAGTAACAGGGTGAAGAGGTAAAGAGGCGAAGAGGTCAAAAGGTAAAGAGGTCAAGAAGAAGGGGCCAAGGGTTCAAGGATTCGAGGGTTCCAGGGGGCAATGAAAAATTTTATGAGTTCATGAGTTCCAGATTCTATGGGAGGATGATTAACGCTGATATCACAAATTTTAAATAGGGCCACAGAATTTCACTGAAAACCACTGAAGGTTTGAACATGGTTTCAAAGATAAAATGAAATCCTGAAAATCTGCGTTCATCAGCGTCCTAATATTCTGTGATGTTCTGTGTATTCAGTGGCGGATATTTTAAAGGGCAGGGGTCGGAAATGGCTTCTGCCCTTTGTAATTTATTTATATTCTATTAAATCTGATGGCCCTAAATTATTTTATTGAGTGAATACTCAATAATCCCTTCCGCTCCTTCTTTCAGCAGCTTGGGGATGATTTCCCGCACCTGTTTTTCTGCGATTACCGTTTCCACAGAAAACCATTCTTTCTGATACAGATTGGAAATGGTAGGGGCAGTAATGCAGGGAAGTATTTTCACGACAGATTCAATCTTTTCTTTCGGGACATTCATCTTAAGGCCCACCATACCTTCTGCCTTCAGTGCCCCTTCAAGGAGAAGAGCTATCTGCTGAATTTTTTCTTTTTTCCACGGGTCCTGCCAGGATGCTTTATTAGCAATGAGCTGGGTGTTGGTTTCCAGCAGCTCATAGATAATTTTTAACCCATGGGCTTTGATGGTGCTGCCGGTCTCTGTGACCTCAACAATTGCATCAGCAAGGCCCTCCACCACTTTAGCCTCAGTCGCTCCCCAGGAAAATTCAACATCGACCGTGACGTTTCTTTCCGAGAAATAACGCTTGGTGAAGTTTACCAGCTCGGTATATATCTTCTTGCCTTCAAGGTCCTTCAGTTTTTTGATGGGAGAATCATCTTTAACGACCAGTACCCAGCGGGCAGGCCCCTGGGTAGCCTTTGAATAGACAAGGTCACTCACCACTACAACATCTGATTTGTTCTCAAGTATCCAGTCCCTGCCCGTGAGGGCCACATCAAGGCTGCCGCTCTCCACAAACCGGGGCATTTCCTGGGCGCGCACCAGCACGCAGGAGAGTTCCTCATCATCAATGCTCGGGAAGTAGCTGCGGGAGCTGGTGGTTATTTTCCAGCCGGACTTTTTGAACAGTTCAATTGTTGCGTTTTCAAGGCTTCCCTTGGGTATTCCGATTTTAAGCTTCTGCAAAATAAATTCCTCCTTTAATTCATGGTAGTATGATAAATTAGCATGGAACGTGAAAAGTGGAAAGGGAAAAATAACGGGCAGGAATTTAGAAATCCCGGGATTACATGACAAATGCCAGAATGTAATGCCAAATTACAAATACCAAATGCCAAATGAAATCCAAATATCAAATTCCAAATCATCCATTTGACATTACGATTTTGACATTCATTTGAACTTTGAGTTTTGTCATTTGAAATTTTTAGTTTTTATCTATGCTATGTCTTCTGAAAGAAATTGTGAACTATATTGCTTCTGACTCAGGACTAAAAAAGCTGAACGCTGTCAGCTCACAGCTCATGGCTCTGCTATGCGTAACATTAAGCTTACTATCGAATTTGACGGGACCACTTATTACGGCTGGCAGATCCAGAAGGAGGAGCCCACTGTCCAGCAAATCCTGCAGGATACCATCTCGCGGATATTGAACAGGCCGGTAACGCTGTACGGCGCAGGAAGGACAGATGCAGGTGTTCATGCCCTCGGGCAGGTCGCCAATTTTCATACCGATGCTGCCATGGGGGTGGAAGACCTGCGCAGGGCACTAAACAGCCTTATTCCAAAGGACATTGCGGTCAGGAAAGCTGAAGAGGTTGATGCGCGTTTTAATGCGCGATACAGCGCAACGAGCCGCACCTACTGGTATCTTATCTGGAACTCGCCGCTGCGGTCTGCCTTTTATCAGCGCTATTCCTGGCAGATTATAACGCCGCTTGACATTGATGCCATGAGAAAAGCAGCAGCCTGTCTGATCGGTGTGCACGACTTTTCATCATTACAGGGGGCAGACAAGGAGAATGGCCATGCGGTGCGTGAAATTATGGCAATTCATTTCAAGAGGACAAGAAACCATCTCATCATTTTCTCCATCACGGCCAACGCCTTTGTGAAGCATATGGTAAGAAATATAGCAGGAACGCTTGTAGATGCTGGAAAGGGAACGATGAGCCCCGAAGAATTCAAGAATATCCTTGAAAGAAAAGACCGGACACTGGCAGGCATTACCGCCCCACCCCAGGGGTTGTTTCTTAAAAAAATATACTATAAAATAATTTCTTGACTAATTGTACTAGTTAACGTAGGGGATATATTTAAAAATCAACATACGACTAAACAGGAAACACTGTTTGAAATAATAGGGGGGATTTCAACCGTATTTGATCAGCAAGCTTCTAAGAGCACTCGTGCCTGTAGAAGCTTTTTTTATTTTAGCAGGCTGTTGAAAAACGCCCATCTACGGCGTTTCCCTCATTCTTCGTCGTTGCGGCGTACGTTTAAGTACGCCTCACTCCTTCAGGATTTCGGGGGCCTTGCATCTGGGCATTTTTGATCAGCCTGGGAAAAACGACTTTTTCAACAACCTGTTAGAACAAATAGGGCTGCTGTTCGTCGGGGATCAGCAGGCAATGTGAACCAGGGGGAGGATACATTATGAAAAAAGAGATGAGATGGGTGTTACTGGTGCTCTGTATAGGAGCAGGCATTTTATGCAGCAGGTCAGCTTTGGGTGCTGGTTTTGCGCTCTACGAGGGGAGCGCGCGCGGCAATGCTCTCGGCGGCGCGCTCATAGGGAGAGCGGATGACCCTTCAGCGCTTTTTTATAACCCGGCAGGCATTACCCAGCTGCCCGGCACACAGGTGATGGGCGGCGGAACGCTGATTATACCGACCAGCAGGATCATTACAGAGGATTCAAACGGGCAGAATGATAAAAGAACCAAGTCCAACTGGTTTTTCCCGCCCCACGGATACATGACCCGCCAATATTCTGATAAGCTGTGGTTCGGGGTCGGGGTATTCTGCCGGTTCGGCCTGGGTACCGAGTTTAATGATAACTGGTCGGGACGCCACAACAGTTACAATGCCTTTGTGAAGGGAATAGAGGTAAACCCCAACGTGGCATGGAAAGTTACTGATAAGTTCTCCGTTGCTGCCGGGG
>CAIYCZ010000483.1 GCA_903924805.1 uncultured delta proteobacterium
GATTGATGTGATAAAAGAAAGGTGCACCAATACACATAAAAAGAAGAAAGAACAGGAAAGTCTCAGTCGCTTGCGGAGAGTGCGGTATTGCGTGGATTGAAGTGAACTATCCCTTGTGTTCACTATATCACCCCTGGGAAAGTTTAAAAGCTTCTACCGGTATTTAATCTAATAGACGCTTATTAAAACATCTTTATAGCCCCTGATCACCCGCAAATTGCTTACCGTTTAATTGTATATATTTTGAATAAATACTGCAACAATTAAATATTTAATTGGCTCATTAATTTAACGGGTCACTTTTACCTGTATATTTTTCAACCCCGGTTATTATTTTTAGTTTCTCATATACAATATCTGCAAGCTCGAACAGATTCATCGTATCGCAGCGGTTATAGGTGATTAAAAGCTCAAAGGCTTCAGTGCTTCCCCGTTGTGCCGCTATCCACAGCCGTACCGCATCAAATCCGTCAAAACCTTTTACCGAATCCTCCCGTTTTATCCCGAGTGTTTCTTCAACTCTTTTTAATCCGCCTTTTAGGCCTGCCTTCCGGCCTGCGAAGCAAAGGTCAAAGTGCGGCAGCATGATATTAATGCCGAACTCTTCACGCAGAAACGGCAGGTCAAATCCAGAACCAAAAAACGTTATGAGGTATTTATATCCGGAAAGCTCCTGTTCAAGGCTTTCTTTACTGAGACCTTTACCCTTAACAAGGGTTTTATAGTCAAAGCCATCATACAGCCCTACAACAGTGGTATGGCCGCCGGCATAGGGCGGATAACCATTAGTCTCAATATCAAGGGCAACTGCCGCGTTCTTGAAAAAAGGGAAAAGCCTCCAGTGGTCTTTCTGCTTCAGTGTTTTAAAGAAGAACTCAGGATTCTTCCGAATAAGATTATTCAATGCATCAGCCAGGGCGGCATCATAGACCATTTTTTTCTCAGCACTCATAAAACTGATGGCATCTGCTGCAAGGAAGTCATCCCAGGTAAGAATACCCGTCTCCCAGAGTCTCTTCTCAAGCTTTTCTCCGATACCCTGCAGAAGGCTAAAGGTGTTTTTAATCATAGGTCATTTATCATATTGAAGTAACATTACATTATTGAAAAAAAATGCCGATGAATAATATATTAATACACCATTATTATAATCATAAAAATTGTATTAATTTGAAAAATTACCTATTTAATATTATTATTTTATTCTTGAAAATTAACTTGATATTTGAGATAATGAATAGCAAACCGTAAACATTCATATAAAACAATGGATTGCCTATGAAGAGCTGGTTAAAAATAATTTTCTCTGCACTATTCATACTCGTAACGTCTTATCCGGCAGCAGCAAAAGACGTCTATCAGCCACTTAAAATAATAAGCGATGACGATAGCGGCATCGTCATAGAAGTTACCATTCCCGCCTATGCAATTCAACCTGCAAAATATCCGGCATATCAGAAAGTCCTCATTGATGGCTTTGGAACGATCGTGCAGGGTGGGGCACCAGGGGTAGCGGTAAAGGGAACGCTTATTGAAATACCTCCTTCGTGCACGCTTGAAATCTCCTCTCAACCGTTAGACAGAAAAACCCTGACAGACTTCCTGTTAGCACCTGCCCCCCAATACAACCCGCTTGAAAATCCATTAAGCGATCAGGGAATACAGGAGAAATATGAGATCGACCCGGCTTTGTATGCTATTGATTCTGCGTTTCCGGGCACGCTGGCAAAGGTAGAGTCTATCGGGAATCTGCGCGATAAACGGGTAGCTCAGATCGTGTTTTACCCCATTCAATACAATCCGGCAAAAAAGAGCCTTGAGGTATATAAAAAGTTCAGGACAAAGATAACGTATAAATTTACCAGCGCAGAGCCCCAGAAGGCATCATATAAAAAGCAGGCACGGCCATTTATTAATGAGCCCTTCGAAAAGATTTATGGTTCATGCATACTCAACAACCGTCCCGGTACTGGCTATGCCAGAACAAAAGTCGCCGCAGCTGCCCCTGTCAGGCTCAACTCAACAATTGGAGATGGATCGCCGTTTGTAATCAAAGCCATAGTTGAGACAGAAGGCATGTATAAAATAAGCTATGAAGAGCTAATTGCGCTCGGTGTGGATTTGTCTTCAGCCACCAATGAAAACCTGCGGATGGAGAATATGTGCGGAGAGGTTGCGCTGTATTGCAGCGCTACAGGAAGCTTTAAACCCGGAGATTATCTGTTGTTTTATGGCGTACCGTTTAAATCACTGTACACCAAGAAGAATGTGTACTGGCTGTATCAGGGGTCAGGCAGCGGCAAGCGGATGGGAAGTATAGATGGGACATTGAATCAAAGCTTCCCGGTGCAGAGCATTTTCAGGAACAGCTGCCACTTAGAAGAGGATAAGCAGTACTGGGGTGGCGCGGGAATGGTCAATGGAGAAGGAGCAGATCACTGGTTCTGGGAGAAGCTGACCGCCCCTATGACAAAGAGCTTCACCGCCGCGCTCAGAAATATTAACACCTCAGACGGAACCTATGGGATGAGGATAAACCTGCGCGGTAAAACAGATGACAGTAAGAATCCTGACCATCACACAAGGGTATTTGTTAACGGCAACCAGGTAGACGATTTTACCTGGAACGGGATGATAGAGATGACCCGGGGAATAACGGATATACCGGCAGGGTATTTCTCTGAAGGAAATAATACCATTACAGTTCAGGAGTTGCTTGATTCAGGGGTAAGCCAAGATTTATTATTTGTGAACTGGATTGAAATAGACTACTGGGACCGGTACGTAGCAGAAAGTGATGCTCTGAAATGCAGCAGTAACGCTACCGGGAGCGTCTCCTGCGCGGTAACCTCATTCACAACCAGTGATATCCGCGTATTTGACATAACAGACCCCGCCAATGTAGCGCAATTTATAAACACCACTAATGAGCAGAACGAGATCGGCAGCACCTTTACCTTGAAATTTTCAGACACGGTGTCAACACCAAGGAAGTACTACTGTTTAACTGCCCAACAATTTAAGACTTCGGCTGTATTAATAGAGGATGAAGTGTCACGTTTGCAAACACCGAGGACAGATGTTGACTATATAATTATAACCCATGAAAACTTCTATGATGCGATAAACGGGCTGAAGAGCTACCGGGAAGC
>CAIYCZ010000484.1 GCA_903924805.1 uncultured delta proteobacterium
ATAAAGAAAAGTTCTGGGAGGGACTAGGTGTCATCAGCGAGGCCCTGGTGGCCTCTAGCATTTATGCCTTTGTGGATTTGCCGAAAGAATTCATGATGAACAAAGCCCTTTATGAAACAGGGCGCCGTGAGGAAGCAAAAAAAGGATATGATAAACTTTTGAGCAACCCTGAAACCAAATCTAACGGAGAAATCTACTGGCCCATGCTGTTCGACAGGGCCAGGATTTATCAAACAGAAGGCAACCTACAGACGTCCATCGAGTACTACAAAAAATCCATCGACGTGATTGAGTCTCAGCGCTCTACCATCAATACGGAGGCGGCTAAAATAGGATTTGTCGGTGACAAGCAACGGGTTTATCATGATCTGATTAATGCATTGTTCTCATCGGGACGGTATTCCGAGGCATTTGAATATGTCGAACGGTCGAAATCCCGCGCCCTCGTTGATTTACTGGCATCAAAAAAGGACTTTGCCGTGAGGAATGATAACAGACAGGAACTGGCTTCCGCCTTGAACGAGATAGAAAACCTCGAATCGGCAAACAAGACTCTGGATTCCACCCAGAGCGTGGAACAAATCGGTCAGAGAACAACCCGCAGCATAAAGATCAAGGAAACACTAACCGCCGAGGCGCCTGAGCTGGCATCGCTGGTGACGGTGACCGCGGTTTCGGCCGGGGATATCCAGAAAAGCCTTCCCGGGAATGAGACGCTGGTTGAATATTACTCTCAGGGGGATGATATATTCGTTTTTATATTGACAAAAAACAATGTGAAAGCGGTAAGGATAGACGGGAAAGGCATCTTCGGAACGATTGCCGATTTCCGCAAAGCGCTGCAGGATCCGCAATCGAACCAGTATCTGGAATTGTCACAGAATCTCTACGGAAAGCTGGTGAAGCCTGTAGAAAAATTCATGGAAGGCCAGAACATCGTTTTAGTTCCCCATGGGGCGTTACATTATCTGCCGTTCAATGCCCTGCATGACGGGAATACCTACTTCATTGAGCGTTTCAGCATTCGAATATTGCCGAGCGCCAGTGTCATTAAATACCTGCAGGCAAAAAAATCTGCCAAACTTACGGGGATACTTGTATTCGGCAATCCCGATCTTGGGGATCCGGGCCTGGATCTGGCTTATGCGCAGAACGAAGCCATCGCCGTTGCCGGGTCACGCCCCCTCTCAAAGGTATTTCTCCGCAAAGAAGCAACGGAAACCGCATTTAAAAAATATGAAAGCAGGTTTAACTTTATTCATTTCGCAACCCATGGACAGTTTAACGCCGACGCCCCTTTGAAATCAGCGATCCTCTTGGCCAGGGACGCTGAAAGCGACGGCATGCTCACGGTGGACAAGCTCTACTCCATGAGACTGGATGCCGACCTTGTAACCCTGAGCGCCTGTGAGACAGGATTGGGCAAGGTCGCCAATGGCGATGACGTTGTGGGTCTGACCCGGGGATTTCTTTATGCCGGAAGCAGCTCCATCGTGGCCAGCCTCTGGAAGGTGGATGACCTTGCCACCTCGCAACTGATGACACGTTTCTACAGCGAGATACAGAAAACCGACAAGCGGGAGGCATTGAGGACAGCCCAGATGGAGACCAAGAAGAAGTATCCGCATCCCTACTACTGGGCATCGTTTCAATTAACGGGGAATGCGAACTGACAAATCACACAATCAGTGTTTTAAAAGGGGCTTTTCTGAAGGAAGCCCCTTTTTTGAAAAATAGCATCTTTCATTAGAGGTTTACAAGGGGATTTTTAAGAGAATATGCATTATCTTAAAATATTTGTATGCAAACTAAACATCTATTCTTTTGCGAATAAAAAACCCCGCTCTC
>CAIYCZ010000485.1 GCA_903924805.1 uncultured delta proteobacterium
CCGCAAGCAGAGAGAGCTCAAATCCAAGAGCCCTGCTCACAAGTCCATAATTCTTTATTACGTTCTCATCTTCATCCCCTGTCCCCAATCCTAAATTGAGAGAACGGTACGCACCACTGCTCACACCTCCAGAGCGCGTCGTGACCGTATGCATGAGGCCATCAAATGGCAGGAGCTTTTCAAAATATAATAAGGGCACTCCATCTATACTCTTTTCTATCATGATGAAATGTTCTCCTAAAAAATAAGGCAGAAGTCAATAAACTTCTGCCTTATCAAATCAATGCTTGCTTAAAATCAGCCACTGAAATCACAGAAGAACACAGAAAAAAGAAGGCCAGGATTTAGTGTGTTTCAGTGTAAGTCTGTGGCCTGCTTTTCATCCCGCAATCAACAGTTATAAATGAGAGCATTGCGGTGTGGCTCAACTTGTTAATGCTCTGCCTTTTAAAAATTATATATTTGCCTGTTATCAACTTTGCGGTTGCTGCTGGCCCGCTTGCGGGGTAGGCTCAATAATTATGGCAACACGACGGTTTAGTTGACGTCCGCCTTCCGTGCTGTTGTCTGCGATAGGATTAGACTCTCCCATGCCAAGTGCAGTTATACGGTAGGCATTTACGTTTTTAACCACCAGGGCGTTTTTTACCGCATTCGCCCGCTGCTCCGACAACTGTTGATTGTATGAGTCTGATCCAGTGCTGTCAGTATAGCCTACTACCTTTATAGTGGTGTCGGGGTACTTATTGAGAATTTGAGCAACCCGGTCAATTTCCCCTGAACTGTATGCTGCCGGCTTTATGGTGGATGCATTTGTATCAAACAGCACATCTGATTTGAAGGTGAGAATAAGGGCATCCTTTTCCCGCTGAACTCCCTGCATGATTGCTGCCTGCTCCCGCCCCTGTGACTCTGCAAGTGCCTGTTTAAATTCACGCTCCTGCTTATCCATGTAATGGCCAATGACACCACCAGCAAGACCGCCTACTACTGCGCCGATTGCAGCGCCTTTGCCCCCACCAATTGCGTAGCCGACCCCTGCTCCAACTGCTGCGCCAACACCAGCGCCGATAGTGGTCTTTTTGTTTTCCTGCATCGTTGCGCACCCGGCTGTGACAAAAGTAATCAGTACTAATAACGCTATAAATTTCTTCATGTCATTTCCTCCTCTTTTATTGTTAGTGTTATGCTGTCTCAAATACGTATCAATAAAATAACTATCACAAAAAAAACTAAATGTGAAGCTTGCTGAACAGACGGCCGGCTATTTTATTTAATATGAATTATACCGTCAACCGCCATTATCTTTCAAGCAGTTTAGCGCATACGCCCCTGACCTGGTCAGCCTTTCCGGTAATACTTCATCGCCTCAGGGGTAAATGCTTTGAGATTTTCAATCCTGGTTGTATCCGAGGGGTGAGTGCTTAAAAACTGAGGCGGTGCAGACCCCTTTTGCGAAGCAACCATCCTCTGCCAGAAATCTATTGCAGCATACGGATTATATCCTGCCATAGCCATGAAAATAAGCCCCAGGCGGTCAGCCTCTGACTCCTGGATCCGGCTGTAGGGAATTTTGTGCTTTTATCTGTCGTAAAAAGAATATATCATCTGCTGAATTTTTCCATCAGCTCCTTCTTGCGGTTAATAGTGGGTAGATGATACGGACATTTTTCCTCACACTTTCCGCACTCTTCGCACGCCTGCAGCCAGATCATTAAAGACTCTCCCATGTTCCTCTTCTCCGGGGGCATGTTTTCATAGCTGTAGTCCTTCACCATATGCCAGAAGAGATGGATCATGTCCGGGATGTGGAGATCATTCGGGCAGGGCATGCAGTAGCTGCAGCGCCGGCAGAACTCCTTTCCCAGACAGGCAACCTCCTGCTCAAATGCGCGAAGCTCCTCCGGCGTCAGATGCGCATCACGTGCAGCACACCTTATGTTTTCGTGGAACTCGGGAAGGTTTGACACTCCGTTCAGTATGACATCAACCTGGTAGTTATTAAAAAACTTAAAAGCAGTTTTGATATTCCTGATTGCCCCTCCTGCCAGCGGTTTCATGACAATGGTGCCGACATCAAGAGATGCTGCCAGCGGTATCAGCTCCTGCTCCGGCTCCCGTTCGATGACATTAAACGGGAACATGACCGTATCAAACTCTCCGGTCTTAATCAGCTCAACCATGACGCTTACGTGATGGCTGGTAAGCCCTATGAACTTAATCATGCCCTCATCGCGTGCCTTCCTGAACGCCTCCATGCCGCCGCCTTTGCCCATGAAGCTCTGCACCTCGTGCGGATAGAGCGCATGCACCTGGTGGATGTCAATCCAGTCAGTCTGCAGCTGGTTCAGGCTTTCCTCGATATCAGCGAGCACGTCATCCCTGGTCCGCTTATACGACTTGCTGGCAATGATGCACTCATGTCTGCGCCCTTTTAACGCCTGGCCGATATTCGTCTCGGAATCCATGTACACCCGTGAGGTGTCGATAAAATTTATTCCGTAATCAAGCGCAGCGTGAACCAGTTGCGCTATGACCTCTTCAGTGGTGCCGCCCATTACCGTGGAAAGCGGGATACCCCCCAGCCCCCATCTGGTGACGTGCAGATTGGTTCTGCCCAGTCTCACTTTTTTCATGATGTGCCTTTCATGTGCTGATGGAGATGTGCACATCTCCATCAGCACATGAGCCTGACAGAAACTCATTTTAAAATGCCCCTGACATTCCATTCCTGATTCTCATACATAACGTATTCCCCCTCCTGCAGCAGAGCACCAACCTCATGGGTCCAGGCGCTTATGTACTCCCAGTCACGCCAGTCTGCATGATCGGTAAAACCAATCAGCTTCCCCAGAATTTTCAGAACCACCTTTTCAAAAAAGGTGTACTGGTTTGTGTTAAAATCAACAGCGCCGCCAAAAAGCCCCATGGAGACCGGTTTGATATCAGGATATTCTGCAAGTACCGGGTCAACAAACGCCTCGCGCACGGCTTCCCGGTTTTCAGGTGTGTCATCATACAGTGCCGAGCATACAATAAAATATGCTACCGGCAGGGCTGCCAGCGTCTTTCTGTTTTTTTTGATAAACGAACGTGCACCCGGGAGCCAGTTAAACTCATAGATGGCACTGCCAATAATCACTGCATCATAGCGGTCAATATCTGAAACGTGGACAGCCAGGCGCACATCAACCTGAAAGCCGCGGGCGCACAGTTCGGTGCCGATTCGTTCTGCTACTTCTGCGGTTGAGCCATGAATGGTATCGTATGCAATAAGAATTTTTCTGGCATTCTGGTTCTCTTCTCCACAGCTTATCTCTATCAGGTCGTCAGGGGTGCGTGGATAGGCATAGGCGGATGGACCGAGTGCACACAGGCACCCCATAAACAACAGCGTGGGGAGTGCTCCGCCGGAAAACAATTTCAACAGTGCGAATAATCTCTTAAGGCTCTTCATGTGATTAATGATTCCTCCTGTCCATTGAAAATCTGTTTCTGCTTGCATTGTGCTGCTGTTATATTACTGCTTCTGTCTGCTACTGTTTTTTGTTATCTCGTTAATCTCTGGCAGCAGCCGGTCAATTACGGTTCTCAATTCTTCCCTGGCTCTCCCGTCTTTTTCTATCAGTGTTACTAGCGCCGGGCTTAATGCATAATAGAGTCTGGTTGCCTGTTGTCCCTGTGGCGTTCTGCTCAAAACCGTATCCCGGAACTCCCTGAGAAGCTGTACTTCCTCTGCGTGTTCTCCATAGAGCACCTCTGCGGGACAGGGTGTTGTGCCGGCTTCACAGGCATCCCCTGCCCCATCTCCGTCCGTATCTTTCTGGTCGGGATTATACACTTCAGGGCAGTTGTCCAGATCATCATTAATACCGTCGCCATCAGAATCAACGCAGGGTACGGTCTCCCCCGTCCAGGCAGACATCCCGCCTTCCATATCATAGATATGCAGGAAGTCTTTTGCGTCTAAAAAATCTGCAGCCAGGGCGCTCCGGTGGCCGCTCTGACAGACCACTACTATATCACGATCAGCCGGGAGCTCCTGATACCGTTCCTGCAGAACCCCTGAAGTCCACGGGTAATTGCGCGCGCCGGGTATGTGCCCGGTCGTGCAGTATTCAGTTGCTTCTCTCACATCAACAACCAGCAACTGTTTATTGGCATCAATTAATTCCTTTGCCTGTTGCGGAGTAACATCAGTATGAGCCCACGCTGGTGAAGCAAGCGCAGCTATAGACATTAAAAGTGTTAGCACATGGCAGACATATCTTTTCATCAATATCCTGTGGTTAAACGTTAGTTTCAGAATTTACTTACACCGGGTGATCCTGAAACAGCATTCACGGTCACCTGCCGGCATGTGTTTCATCCGCTGCCACTTTGCCACCTTGTATTGTTCTCCCAGACGGCAGTCCATTTCACAAATAAGGGCGCAGGGGTCGGGCAATGTGCGTTTTCTGGTTGCATCAAGGTGCGGGCAGCGCTCCAGGTGCTCATACCATACCGGCTCTCCGTTTTCTTCTGTCTTTTCAATCCATATTTTCCAGCCGGTGGCCGGGAACATGTTTATCTCATACATCATGATGTCGCCGATATCTTTACCTTCAAACATCTTTGTCCGTTTCTTAAAATTGACCTCAAAAATGTCATCATAGATAGTTTTCCCCTTTTCCTCTCCATATGCAGCAACAAGACTCTGATACAGCAGCGGCAGCTTCAGAGCATTCATCTGAACCAGCATGTCACGCTGCTTTTCAATCGGTATCTCTTTTCCTTCGACTTTGTCCATAACAATTTCCTCCTTAATAAAATTTTCATTAACCACAGAGGACACCGAGATACACGAGTTGAAGGACTCAAGGAGTTGGGCGTGTGAGAGTTTTTAAACTCCTGAACTCCCTCATTCCCTCACTCATAAGCCCTGTGCACCGGTGGTTTTACATGAGCAGGTTATATCAGATGTATAATACAGGAACAGGAAAAAAACAATATCGATAAATAATGCTAAAACCTTTTGCAGCGTGATGTGTCTAATGGAATGAAACGGCTAGCCGGGTCTGAAACAGAAAATCATACCTTGAACTTAATAGAAAAAGGCAGAGACCCTTTCCGGAGCCCTGCCTTTTTCTATTAAACATAGTTAAAAAACAATTACGTGCTCTTTGAATCTTAATTTTAATTTTTTAGATCATTCCCTGCGCAGTTCATTTTTTACCGCCTGCCCGAGTTTTTCAATCGTGTAGGGTTTCTTAACATAGGCACCGGCACCTAATGCCTGGGCCTGCCTGACCCGCTCGGTTTCCGAGTAACCACTGGCGATGATCGCCTTCTGGTGCGGATGCAGCTCAAGAATTTTCTGATAGGTTTCAAGCCCGTCCATGCCGGGATCCATGATCATATCAATCACCAGCAGATCAGCGCTGCCGGTTTTCAGATACGCAATAGCCTCCTCTCCGCTGGCAACCGTATCAACCCTGTACTGCAGCTTTGTTAAAATTGCCCGTGCAATATCCCTCTGTGCCTCTATATCATCGATAACCAGAATCTTTTCCCCGCGACCCCTATAGTTTTCAAGTGGAATATTTTTCTCTTTCTCCTTGAACTCTTCCCGGGTTGTAGGGAAATACAGCGTTATCGTTGTCCCTTTGTCCTGTTGGCTCACGATATCAATATATCCGCCGTGGTCCTTCACCGTGCCCCACACCACGGACATTCCCAGCCCTGTTCCGCTGCGCCCCATGACCTTTTTTGTATAAAAGGGCTCAAATATGCGCTGCTGGTCCTCTTCCGCAATACCGATTCCGTTATCTGAAACGTAAAGAACAACATAGTCCCCTTCCGCAATGTTGTCGTATCCCTTCAATGGGGTATCCAGGTACCTGTTTTCGACGATGATTTCGATGTTCCCTCCCCGGGGCATTGCCTCTGCAGCATTTGACACCAGATTCGCAATGGCTTTTGATAAGTGCACCGGTGAGCCGACCATGTTAAGCAGTGATGAATTGAGGTGTTTTTGAACAATCACGTCCGGGTTGAATTCTTTAAGCTTTTCCCATTCCCTGCTTGCAAAATACTTTTGCACTACCGTATTTAAATTTATGATTTCATTCACGGAGACCCCTCGTCGCGTCAGCGTTAGCAGGTCCTGAACAATTGCTGCCGCACGATCGCCCGAGTCCTTTATTGCCTTAATTGCAGGACGCAGGGGGCTGTCCGGCGGTAAGTCAATAAGCAGCAGTTCCGGGTAGCCGACAATTGCGCCGAGCATATTATTCAGGTCATGGGCAACACCCCCGGCAAGCAGCCCGATGGTCTCCATCTTTTCCGACCGGCTCAATTGTGTCTCAAGCTTTGTTTTCTCTTCTTCAGCGCGCTTGCGCTCGGCAATGTCCCTGTAGATCAATACCGCCCCCGTGAGGTTGCCTTCGTTGTCTTTTATCAGGGCCGCTGAAATCTCGACGTCGATTAAATGCCCGTCCCCGTGCAGGTATTGGATCTCAAAATATTTAAAGAATCCTTCTTCAAACAGACGCGTCATGAAATCTATGCCCCTCTTTTTATGAATGTCGCCGAGCGGTATAAATTCGGTCATGGCTTTTCCTATAAGCTCC
>CAIYCZ010000486.1 GCA_903924805.1 uncultured delta proteobacterium
GAGGCTGTTGCGTTCATCACCCCTTTTTTTGGCCCTGAAAAAGCCCGGCGGGCAGCACAGCTTCTTGCTATACCCCTGCATGTTCTGGATATTACCGAAACCCATCTTGCCATGGTTAAAAACCCGAAATACGGCTATGGCAGCCAGATGAACCCGTGCATTGACTGCCACACGCTGATGTTCAGACATGCAGGAGAGCTCTTGAAAAACCGGGGAGCGGACTTTCTTTTTTCAGGAGAAGTGGTTGGCCAGCGGCCCATGTCACAGAACAAAAATTCCTTGAAAACAGTGGCACGGGAATCGGGCTTTGAAGAATTCATTATCCGGCCGCTCAGCGCAAAACTCCTCCCGGTAACAAAACCTGAAGAGGAAGGAAAAGTGGACAGGGAAAGACTCCTTGACATTGCCGGCAGATCAAGAAAAAGGCAGTTTGAACTTGCCAGACACTACGGCATCCGCGAATTCCCCGAGCCTGCAGGGGGGTGCCGGTTGACCGAGCCCAACTTCAGTAAACGGTTCAAGGACCTCATGCACCATCAGAGAGATTTCTCTGTCAGAGATATTGAACTTCTTAAGGTGGGGCGCCACTTCCGGTTACATGAACACACAAAATGCATCGTCGGGAGAAACGAGCAGGAAAATAATAGAATAGAAGAACTGCAGCAAAGGGGTGATATTTTCATTACTTCTGAAGATATACCGGGGCCTGCTGTGCTCATTCCTGCGCCCGCCGTCAATGACCGGGAATTGCTTATGCTCGCGGCATCCATATGTGTAAGGTACAGCGATGCCCCTGCCGGAGCTGCAAGTGAAGTGACGGTCAATCAGGATGGGGTGATAGAAATGATTTCTATTGCAGCATGTTCTGAGCAGATAACAGAAAAGCTCATTATCTGATATGTAAAAATATCAGCAGGTTGTTGAAATCTTATACAATACCTGCAACTACTTCATGTGACCGCTTTTAAACGATGGGAGCATAATTTCCATAAAACTACGAGGCAGCAACCCATGCAGAGGAACAGCAAAACAGATACCCTCTATGAAGCTGTAATAAACCTCTACGAGCCTGTGTGCTGACAGGGGTTTTGTTTTTCACCTAATCATTCAAGCAGGGGCAAGAAAATGCACTACAAACGCTTTATCCAGATTATGTTTTTTATCCTTTTTCTTTTGCCAGTCGCCGCATTTCCACTTGAATGGACATGGCAAAATCCATTGCCGACAGGGAATAACCTCCTTGGCATCTGGGGAAGCTCAGAAACGGACGTCTTATTTGTATCCAACGCAGGAACTATCCTCCATTATGACGGAAACTTATGGGATATAACCATGCAGTCAGGCGATCTTTATGATGTATGGGGAAGTTCTGGAAGTGACGTGTTTGCCGTGGGAGGCTATGGTATTATTCTGCATTTTGATGGGAGCACCTGGAGCGAGATGTATAGCGCCAGCAAACAGTGGTTTACTGGTGTGTGGGGCAGTTCGGGCACCGATGTGTTTGTTGTAGAATATGGAGGCTCTATCCTGCATTATGACGGGGAGTACTGGAGCGAGATGGTGAGAGATGGCGGTTTATGGAATGTATGGGGAAGTTCAAGTAGTGACGTGTTTGCCGTGGGTCTAAACGGAACCATCCAGCACTATGATGGGAGTAGCTGGAGTCCGATGAGCAGTGGTACAGACTTTGATCTTAAGGATGTATGGGGAAGCTCAGGTACTGATGTATTTGCCGTGGGATTCAATGATTATGTAGAAAAGGATGCTGGTATTATCCTCCACTATGATGGGAGCACCTGGAGCCAGATGCTTACCGTGCCAAAACAGTGGCTTACCGGAGTATGGGGCAGTTCTCCTACTGATGTGTTTGTGGTAGGATATGGAGGGACTATCCTGCACTATGACGGAAATAGCTGGAACCAGATGAGCAGTGGCTCAACTGTTAGTCTGTGGGCTATATGGGGAAGCTCAAGTACTGATGTATTTGCCGGCGGACAAAATGGAACCATTCTCCACTATAATGGTAAAAGCTGGAAGGCGCTGGGCAGTGGTTCAACAATGTCGCTGCTTGATGTCTGGGGGAGTTCAAACAGTAGCGTATTCGCGGTTGGATATGTCGGCACCATTATGCATTATGATGGGAAAAGCTGGAGCAGCATGAGCAGCGCTGTCACTGATGATCTGTATGGTGTTTGGGGAAGTTCAGAGACTGACGTTTTTACGGTGGGCCAACAGGGGGTCATACTGCATTTTAATGGGACCACCTGGAACAAGATGCATAGTGACAGCGAACAGTTTTTTACTGGTGTATGGGGCAGTTCTCCTGCTGATGTATTTGTGGTTGGATATGCTGGTACCATTATGCACTATGACGGAAATAGCTGGAGCCCGATGAACAGTGGCTCAACTGTTAGTCTTTGGGCTATATGGGGAAGCTCAGGTAGCGATGTATTTGCTGTCGGATATAATGGGACCATCCTCCACTATGATGGAAAAGTCTGGAATCAGATCAGAGGCGGCACCGCTGAAACATTATCAGGTATCTGGGGAACCTCAGGAAAAGATGTGTTTGTCGTAGGATTTAATCAGGATGAGCTTGATTCGATTATTCTGCATTATGATGGGAGTACCTGGAGCTCTATGAGAACCGGTACAAGCGCAAGCCTTGGTGATGTGTGGGGAAGTTCAGGCACTGATGTGTTCGCTGTGGGAGGGTTTGGGTACATAGTGCACTATAACGGGAGCCATTGGGATCTGATGAAAAGCGGCACACAAAATAATTTATCCGGTGTGTGGGGAAGTTCAGGCACTGATGTGTTTACCGTAGGCGATTATGGTGCCATCCTGCACTATGCAGGAAAGGATACGGACAATGATGGAATCTCAGATGAAGATGATGCGTGTCCTGAATCCAATCTTGAGGCAACCATTATAATTGGTGGATGTGATACCGGAGTTCAAAATCAACTATTTGATAATGGATGTACTATGAGCGATTTAATTTCTGAATGTGCAGCAAAGAATGAAACCGGGTTTTCATTCTTGAAGTGTGTGAATCAGCTCACCCAGGAGTGGAGAGAAGATGGAATCGGGCTGAAAGAAAAATGGGCAATTTTAAAATGTGCATTTAAAGCAAAATAATCTGCACTAAAATAAATATTTCTAAGCAGGGGCATACATAATGATTTCTGATGTTAAGGGTTAAGAACAATCAATAACTGTCTACAGGTTTGATAATAGACCTGTTTGGCGTTTTTTTGTTTTCAAGAACGAGCATAAATAAAAAAAATTAAATGAGGAACAAGCTATGAAAAAGAGGCTATCCATTAGGGCAATACCACTTTTTGTTGCGGTTCTGGCAGCAATCATGCACTTTCCTGTAAGCGTCCAGAGCGCAACCCTTGAGGTAGGCACAGGGAAACCGTATGCTACGATTCAATCTGCCATTGCTGATGCCCATTCTAGGGACACCGTTCTTGTTGATGATGGGAAATACATAGAAAACATAAATTTTCTTGGTAAGGCTATCACTGTAAAATCAGTTAATGGAGCTATAAAGACAATTATTGACGGAAACCTCAACGGAACTGTCGTGACATTTAGTTCTTCGGAAGGGTCAAATTCGGTACTGGATGGTTTTCTATTAACCAATGCAAAAAGAACTGCTGTTTCTTCATTCCTCAACGGAGGAGGGATTTATTGTTATTCTGCATCACCATCAATCAAAAATTGTATCATCGATGGAAATCAGCCTGATTATGGGGGCGGGATTTACTGTGAATTATCTTCGCCACTAATTGTGAACTGCACTATCACCAATAACTGGGCGATGAGTGCCGGAGGTGGTATCTTTTTAAAATCATCTTCACCTTCGATCAGCAAATGTATTATTAGCCATAACGGATCCTCTGGGGGTGCAGGTTTATCTCTATTAATGTCTTCACCTTCAATAACCAATTGTTTTATTGTGAGAAATGGGACTAATTATTCGTTTGGCGGAGGAATATCGTGCCACAATTCCAGCCCAAAGATAACCAACTGTACGATCAGCGATAATTCAGTTTCTACTATGCCCTCCGGGTTTGAAGTAGGGGGTGGAATGTATTGCGATGATGCTTCTTCACCAACAGTTCTGAACAGCATTTTTTGGGGTAATGTTGCTAAGAATGAAATTGACTTATCTGAAGACAGCTCAATTAACATCACCTATTCCGATATTGAAGGGGGGTGGGAAGGAAGTGGAAACATTGATGCTGACCCGCTGTATATATACAGCAATGATAACGTCCCTGATTATCATTTAACTGACAGCTCACCCTGTATTGATAAGGGAACAAGCGAAGGAGCACCTGCCGATGACATAGATAATGATCCCCGACCCCAGGGAGCTGGCTTTGATATGGGGGCTGATGAGGTTAAGGTTATTCTAAATGATTCAGATGGCGATGGTGTACCGGATGATAGTGACCAGTGTCCAGACTCAGCCCTTAGTCCAACCATTGTTATTGGTGAATGTGATACAGGGGTAGCCAATGAAATCTCTGACGATGGATGTACGAGGCAGGACTTAATAAATGATTGCATTAATACTGCCCGTAATAAGGGGGCAGTTGTGATGTGTGTTGCGCATTTGACCAATGCGTGGAAGAGAAAAGGACTGATAACGGGAAATGAAAAGGGAAAGATTCAGCGCTGTGCAGCAAAAATTAAAAGAAAGATAAGCAACGGCTAATTTAATTATGAGGCAGGTTCAGCAATGGCCCTGCCTTATTTTTTATGTATTGTGGTGGATACTATTATTTCCTGATTATAACCTTCCCCGGGGGATTATCACAAATCTCTCCCACCATGAATGCCCTCACCCCTCTGTTGTTCAATTGTTCAAGCAGGGACTCAGCCTTTTCCCGGGAAACCGACAAGAGCAAACCTCCTGATGTCTGCGGATCATACAATATGTCACGCATTTCATCACTGATTGTTTCCCGGTACTCTACAAACGGCTCGTAGAAGGTGCGGTTAGCGTGTGCGCCTCCGGGAACCAGACCCATGCGGGCATATTCCAGAGCCTCGGGGAAAACCGGAATGGATGACGCATGCAGAAAGACCGCTGTATTGCTTGCCCTGGCTATTTCATAGGAATGACCGATAATCCCGAAGCCGGTGATATCAGTGCAGCCATGCACCCCAATCTCTTGAGCAACCTCTGACGCAGCTTTATTTAAGGTGGTCATGGTTTTCACCATCCTGTCAACCGCAGGGGCGCTCGCTGCTTTACCTTTCAGCGCAGTTGCGATAATGCCGGTGCCGAGCGGCTTGGTCAGGATGAGGGCATCCCCGGCCCGTGCACCCTGCTTCGTTAAAACTTTCTGCGGATGGATAAGTCCGGTCACTGCCAGCCCGTACTTCAACTCCTGGTCGTCTATGCTGTGCCCTCCGACAAGAACAACATCCGCCTCTGCCATCTTCTCAAGGCCGCCGCGCAGTATTTCCTTAAGAATGCTGATATCAAATTTGTTTACCGGGAATCCGACAATGTTCATCGCCGTAATGGGCTTGCCGCCCATGGCATAAATATCACTCAGCGAATTGACAGCAGCAATCTGGCCAAAGGTAAACGGGTCATCAACGATGGGCGTAAAGAAATCAACGGTCTGCACCAGCGCAATATCATCGGTTAGCTGATAGACTCCGGCATCATCCGGGTTTTCAAGCCCGACAATAAGATTGGGGCTTTTCACCAGCGGCAGGCCGCACAGTATATGGTCCAGGACCCCTGGACTGAGTTTTGAAGCTCAACCGGCCTTGCTGGAAAATTGGGTGAGCTGAATTTTTTCTTTTTCAGTCATGAGATAAACTCCTCTGGATATAAAACTATATTAGACAGATGTTTTATAACACACCTCATACCCTAAGTTTAAGAAAAAAATAGGGCTAAGTCACGAAGTTTCAAAATGCGGGTTTGCTTTGTGTAAGTGCTGTTTTGCAAAAAGGATTAGCTTTGACTTAAAGAGTACTATGCTGCGGTAAAAGAAGGGGCAGAAAAACAATGCAGGGGGTCAAAAAGAAATAAAAATCATCGGTAGAATACTAAACCCTTTCAGCACAGGTGCGCTGGTGGGGTTTTGTTTTGAATGAGCCAAAAGAATAAGTGTCCCCACAAAAATCACGTATTATTACCAAATACTTGGAATAAGGCGATATCGAGTTTTTAGTTTGTAATCCGAATATCCTTCAAGTTCTTTTGTAAGTACCCTTTCCTCACTTATGATCCTTGCGATGAAAATTGGAATTATGCATATCGCTGGAAGAATTGCCCAATACGAACCTAATGCCAATGGAGATGCGACGTACATCAATATTGCTCCCATATACATGGGATGTCGAACTAATCGATACGGTCCACTTTGAATTACTTTTTGTCCTTTTTCGACTTCAATCACGCGCGATGCAAATTGGTTTTCTTTTAATACAAGAAAAAATAATATATAGCCACTCAATACCAATATTTCAGCTACGACAATAATAGGAATAGGAACATTCGACCAACCAAAGCGTTTGTCCATTCCCGGTAAAATGAATGCCAATAGAGATGGAATAAA
>CAIYCZ010000487.1 GCA_903924805.1 uncultured delta proteobacterium
ATGACGCCATCAATATGCTCATGTAAAGAGTTTTTACTGAACAGAACTTCAACATAATTCCCCAGCAGTGCAGCACTTTTAGCGGTGTAGTAGCTTATTATCCCCCACCCGTTCCTCTTATTCATCTCGTTGGTGATATAGAGAATCCTCATGCTGATGCGCTCAGGAACGCTGCTCCTGTTCTAAATCTGCCCTGACCATTTCTTCCACGAGTTCTCTGAATGAAAGGTTATAATCCCATCCCAGAATCGTTTTTGCTTTTGATGAATCGCCCTGCAGGGTCATAACTTCAGAGGGGCGATACAGGGTTTGGTCAATTTCCAAATAGTCATATGGATCAATGCCCAGGAATGAAAACGCAATCTCCATAAACTCTTTGACGGAATGGTCTTCACCGGTAGCAATAACATAGTCATCAGGCCGGTCCTGCTGCAGCATCAGCCACATCGCCTTGACATATTCACGCGCATGCCCCCAGTCCCGTTTAGCCTCAATATTTCCCAGCTTCAATTTATTTTCTTTACCCAGTTTTATTTTTGCGGCAGTTGAGGTGATTTTTCTGCTCACAAATTCAAAACCCCTGCGCGGCGATTCATGGTTAAAGAGAATCCCTGATGAAGCATGCAGGCCATATGCCTCCCGGTAATTGCGCGTCAGGTCAAACCCGGCCACCTTGGAGATACCGTACGGAGAGCGGGGATGAAATGGCGTATTTTCATTTTGCGGTGTTTCCTTTACCTTGCCAAACATTTCACTTGAAGCCGCAAAGTAGAAACGGCATTCGGGTGCAAGCCTCTTGATGGATGAAAGGACATAGTGGGTACCATTGATGTTAGTGTTTATGGTGGAGAACTCGTCTTCAAAAGAATAGCTGACAAAGCTCTGTGCCCCTAAATGATAACATTCATCAGGTCTAATGCGGGCGATCACTTCATAAATGCTCGGATAACTTTCCAGTGATGCAGGATGAAGTTGAATTTTATCCACGATGTGCCTGATTCTCCACATCCGGTGTACGGGGTCCTCAAAGGCCACTCTGCGCACAATGCCGTGAACTTCATAGCCTTTCTCAAGCAAGAATTCAGCTAAGTATGAACCGTCCTGACCGGTGATGCCGGTAATTAATGCTTTTTTCATGGCAGTGTTTCCCCTGTTGGTATGTATGCGTGCATATCATGAGCAATTGCAGATAGTTAGGAGTAGAAAGAATTATATATTGTTTGTCCCGCAAAAGCAATCTATTGTGATGCTCCCTGCGCAGGAGACAATGTCACAATACCAAACCAGAGTAGCTGCAAGCGTCTTCCATGCAGTGATTTTTGACATAAAGGTTGATGTTTACAAAAGTCTCGTTCTGGGGTAATAAATTTTTATTTCCGTCTACCGCATGGTTTACCGAGGACCCATGAAGCTGTTAATCATAACGCAAAAAATAGATACAGAAGATCCGGTACTGGGGTTTTTCCATCGCTGGGCAGAAAAATTAGCAGCGGCTTTTGAAGATATACATATAATCTGCCTGCAGAAGGGCAGCGTATCGCTTCCCCGGAATATAACCGTGTGGTCTTTAGGCAAGGAGACAAAACCATCCCAGATAAGGTACAGCGCAGCCTTTTATAAATATATATGGTCTTTGCGAGACAGGTATGATGCGGTCTTTGTCCATATGAATCCGGTGTATATCGTCCTGGGATGCCTGCTGTGGCGGATGCTGCGGAAACCGGTTTTTTTATGGTACAACCATGCATATGGCGGCTTTATGGCGTGGGCAGCTGCAAAGGCTGCTCGCAGCGTATTCTATACCTCCCCCTTTTCATTCACCGCCCGGTTTAAGCACAGCCAGCGTATGCCTGCCGGCATTGATACCGGCCTGTTCAGAAGAGACGACCGTATCCGGAAGGAACACCGTACCCTCCTGTATCTTGGCAGGGTTTCTCCGGTAAAAAAGGTCGATGTCCTGGTGAAGGCTGCAGGCATAGCACACCAAAAGGGGCTTGCCGTTTTTCTGAATATTGTGGGAGGCGCCGAAACCTCGCATGCAGCATATTTCAAACAGGTAAAAAAGCTTGCCGAAGAATTATTGCCTCCTGACACGACTGCATTCCCCGGAGCAGTACCAAACTATAAAACTGCTGAAATCTATAACCGGAACGAGGTATGTATTAACCTTTCACCGTCAGGATTATTCGATAAAACGATACTTGAAGCGATGGCATGCGAGATGCTGGTGCTGGTTTCCAGCGACGCATTTCGAGAGATACTGCCCGATGTGTGTCTCTTTGCCGAGGACAATGCTGAGGATCTGGCCGGAAAAATCATGCACCTGCTGCAGCTGCCTGAAGAAGCAAAACGTGCGTACGGTAGAACGTTCAGGGACTATGTGGCCACAAACCACAGCCTTGACCGTTTAATTCAGGAGCTCTCAGCCCGGTTAGGAGGCCAGCAGCCTTTTACCAGCTAACAGGTTGTTGAAAAAGTGGTTTTCACAGGCTGGTCAAAAACATTCAGATGCAAGGCGCACGAAATCACGAGAAATGAGGCGTACTTCACGGTACGTCGCAATGACGAGGGATGAGCGCAACGCAGCAGCTGGGTATTTTTCAACAGCCTG
>CAIYCZ010000488.1 GCA_903924805.1 uncultured delta proteobacterium
AAAGATGCAGAAATAGATATTCCGTCTGATGCGGTTTATCAAGGATATATTTCTGGAAAAGGATTTTTCGGCATCCAGCACAAGCAGCTGGACAAGAAAGTCCTTGATTTCATAGAAACGCTGCCAGCTGCTGCAAAATCAAATTTCATGGCACACCAGCAGCAAGATGTGCGCGTAACAGAATATTTCATAGCAGAAGGAGACAGTGTTTACGTGCTGGGCACGGCAGAACAGCAGAAAGGCGCTGCCAGCAGTATCGGCTATGAGAATCTGGTGCTTAAGCGCGGCCGGGACAATACGATGTACATAAACGATTCTTCAGAGAAGAAAGTGACTGATAAGCTTAGCTGGACGTACCTTTGGGAGATACCAGTCGGCCTAATCGTAGCAGCGATATGTTTATTTTTCCTTATGGCAACAGTATTTGGTATTGTGTGATGATTATGTTTGAATTCCTTGGAGTTTTCGGATGTGTTGGATTCGTTATCCTGGTTGTCGCAGTACTGTTTATCATCTACCTTTTCTCGGTTTACAACGGGCTGATAACGCTGCGGAATCAGATTGACAAGTCCTGGGCAAACATAGATGTGGTGCTTAAGCAGAGAAGTGATTTGATTCCGAACCTGGTAGAAGCAGTTAAGGGCTATATGAAGCACGAGAAGGAAACGCTTGCAGACCTTACCAAGCTTAGGACAAGTATCATGCAGGCGCAGGGGCCTGCTGCCAAGGCAAAGCAAAGCGAGCAGATAAGCGGCGCACTCAAAACTGTGAAATGAACCGGTTGGTAAAACTACGGAATCTCCGATAGTCCTATCGGCCGGGGGCGCACTCCAGGTATGTCTTGGCAGATAGGTATTTCTGGAATCCGCTGGTGGAGCAGATGATTGCGGCTGACGGGCAGCAGGTGACGGTCCACTCCTTCCTTGAGTGAACAAATGACCGATCCCAAGTCTTTCATTCCAAGAAGGAGGTCTTGACTTGAAAAAGAACATTTTTTTTCCGGTATTGTCCCTTGTGATCCAAAACGGGCGGATCCTGATAGCAAATGTCTGGTAACCCGGCCCCTTGAAACTTAGGGAAGTGTCAGATTCCTGCTGAATGTTAATTTTCCCCTCGTCTTTCAGGATATTTTTGATAATATTCACTTCTGTTATCGCATCTGCCATTTCTTGGGCATGGCATGTGACAGTAAAAGAATCGGACTTCAGAATATCATAGATAATATACGTATTATTTTCCTCGAGCTGGTCAGATATCATATCACTCTCCGGCGGAGTCGCTGGAGAATCGATATAGGAAGCGATATCCACCGGATCAATACTGTCTGATATGACATCTGTATATGACAATTCGACTTTGTTGATCTTATTAAACTTAATTGTAGTTGATAAAGAGCTGACAGCCATCTGGGCGAAGATATTTTTTAATAAACTTAAACCCAGTGAAGCATCGATTTGTGATGTACTTAAGGCTGAAAAATCAGATTTTTTCTCAGGTGGTAAAAATTTTGGATCTTCTGGTTTAGGGATATCTTTTGGGAATTCAACAAATTTTGGCAGCAAGCCAACACGTTCGAACTTTTTTTTATCATTTTGCCGTACAATTGCCAAGGGAACAAAATCCCGGTCTGGCATTGAATATGGGTTATACCCATTCTCTTCCAATACTTTATACAAATCTAAACTGGACATTCCTCTTACGCTCCCTAATTTAAACAGTTAATAGAGCCATCCAGAATAAAATTTTTCCTTATTAATTAAAGATTAATAATTGTCTAAAAATGAGGATAATGGAGCAGGGGAATTCCCCTGCCCAGTTGTTCTTACTTCTTAGTATCCTCCCATGTAATCCAGCACCCGGTCCCAGATGACGAGGAGCCCGGGGATGACGACGTAGGCGAGCAGTCCTGCTCCAAGGAAGGCTGCGGTGATCAGAACTTCGTTGTCCATAGCGTTCATCCTCCGGATTACGCCAGTTCCGGCACGGTGTCCGCCCAGGTCTCGACCTTTGCGAGGATCGCGTTGTCCGAGTAGGACTGCACCGTGACCCGGTCCCGGCTGAACGTTACATTGTACAGCTCGCCGTTCGGGTCATGGCACCGGAGCGTTGCGGAGAACGAGTCGTCCCCTGCATCATGCGCCGGTGTGCCCGCGTGGGCTGTCGTCAGGTCTGCGGCTGCCATCAGGGCGGTTGCCCCGGCTGTGTAGCCCGCGACGCTGTTGAACCGGTGGGTGCCGATCCCGACAGTTTTTGCGTTCACGTCCTGGTACACGACCCTGACCGTGTAGTTCTCCCGGGTCTTCTCAACCCCCGGG
>CAIYCZ010000489.1 GCA_903924805.1 uncultured delta proteobacterium
CATCTAACCACTCTTTAGAAAAGAGGGGGATCATTTTTATGTTTGACAATACCCGCATTTAAGTGGAAAATTCAAACATCTACTGAGCAAAAATTGCAATGGCTGGAAGAAATTAATGCGTTTACTTATTCTGTCCTGACAGATAAAGAAAAATTGATAAGAGAAAAACTGAGAGCCGGAGAAATATAATCCTCTTTTCCTCTTTCTGTTTTAAAATCTCCCCCAACCCCTCTTTAGCAAAGAGGGGCGTTGATTATAAAAGAGAGATTTATTCTTGGAACGAGTTGTCTATTATAACGGGGTCTTCTCAAGGGATGACGCTATAGCCATTTCTCCTTTCAACCGCGGGCTTCTCTACGGCGACGGGGTTTTTGAAACCCTGCGTACCTACGGCGGACGGGCATTCAGGCTTGACCGGCATCTGACAAGGCTCGCAGAAGGCTTGAGAATATTGCGGATTAATTCCTGGTGGAAACGGGATGAAATAGAGATCGCTTTATGCGAACTTTTAAGAATTAATAAATTATCTGATGCGTCTGCGCGGATCACGGTATTCAGGGGAGATGGTGATGGCCCGGAGCCGGAACAGGATGTGCGGGCGTCCATTTTAGTTTCCGTAAAGCCCGGTGACTATTACCGGGAAGATGATTATGAGAAAGGATTCCGGGCGTATCTCACAACTATTCGCCGCAACATCTATTCCCCCTTATCGCGCATAAAAAGCCTGAACTATCTGGATAACATCCTCGGGCGGCTTGAGGCGCGGGATCATAATGCCCGGGAAGCCCTGTTCCTTAATACTGAAGGGCGGGTTGCCGAGGGGGCTGTTTCCAATATCTTTATAATAAAAGATAACAAGCTCATTACCCCGCCTGTTGATGTTGGTATTCTTCCCGGTATCACACGGGAGGCAGTGCTTGAAATCGCAGAACAGGTTGTGCAGGAAACAGGAGAGAGAGCATTTTCTGTTGAAGAGCTTTTGAATTCAGATGAGGCATTTTTAACAAATTCCATCATGGAAATTATGCCCCTTACGTTTGTCAATGACAAGCCGATTGGTAAAGGCACACCCGGTCCTGTAACGAAAAAATTACTGGACAGGTATCGGCATCTGGTAAGAAAGGAGCTGGAGCTGTCTGTATGAGGATTACCGATACCCGGTTCGTAAAAAGTGTATATGATCTGCGTGACCTCCCAAAACCAACGCTGCCGGAGCTTGCCTTTTCCGGAAGGTCAAATGTGGGTAAATCTTCTCTTATCAACGTACTGCTCAATAGAAAGGGTTTTGCGAAAACAAGTTCCACTCCCGGCAGGACCCAGTCGATAAATTTTATGGAAATAAACAGCTCGGTATATTTTGTTGATCTGCCCGGATATGGCTATGCAAATGTTCCCCTTGAGATACGCAAGAAGTGGCAGCCGCTTATTGAAGGCTATCTGATGAACAGATCCGTACTGCGCATGCTTACGCTGCTGTGTGATGTGCGAAGGGAACCCAGGGAGGAAGAGTCACTGTTTGTAGAGTGGCTGAAAGAACGCCATATTCCGTTAATGGTTGTGCTGACCAAAATTGATAAGGTTACAAAAAACAATCAGATACGATCACTTCGGATATGGGAAAAACGTCTCGGCGCTGAGGGAGAAATTGTTTTATTTTCTGCGACTACCGGTGAGGGCAAGGATAAGGTCTGGAAGAGACTTGACCGGGCGCTTACCGCCAATAAATAGCTTGACCAAGTAGCTGATTTAATTTAATTTATAAAATCTAATTTTATGTGCATACTGTAACATGGCTGTCGAGGTAACTATATGAAAGGTATTATTCTTGCCGGGGGCCTGGGGACGCGCATGTCGCCTTTAACCAGGATTACCAATAAGCACCTGCTGCCGGTGTATGACAAGCCGATGATTTACTATCCCATACAGACACTGGTTAATGCGGGCATCCGGGACATCCTGATTGTAACCGGCGGCAATAATGCCGGTGACTTTTTACGGCTCCTGGGAAACGGGAAGAAAGGTTTTGGACTTGACCATATTAATTATACGTATCAGGAAGGTGAGGGAGGGATTGCGGCGGCCCTCAGCCTTGCAGAATATTTTGCGGACAAGGATTCCATCTGTGTGGTACTTGGCGACAATATTATTGAGAAAAACATAAACCACGCGGCAGAAAATTTCAGGAAGCAGAAGGCAGGGGCAAAAATTATTTTAAAGGAAGTCCCTGATCCAGAACGCTTTGGAGTCGCGCGTCTGGATGGCGACAAAGTGGTTGAGATTATAGAAAAACCAAAGGCGCCTCATTCAAATTTTGCCGTTATCGGAATCTATATGTTTGATAATACGGTTTTTGAGATTATAAAGACGCTTAAGCCATCAGGCAGAGGAGAGCTTGAGATTACTGATGTAAACAATGCCTATATCCGGAGCGGCACCATGACCTATGAAATACTTGATGGCTGGTGGACAGATGCAGGAACTTTTGATTCACTGCTGAGAGCAAGCAATCTGGTGGCTAAAACAGGGGCAAATAATTTGTAAAAAACAGGGTTCAAGTGGTCCAAGTTATTTTAGATTGCGGATTTCGGAATGCGGAATTTTTGTACTCCGCAATCAGCAATCCGAAATCAGCATTGTGTTGAATCCTCGAATTCTCGAATCCTTGAACCCATAGGGAAGACATTATGATTGACGGCGTAAAGACAAAAAAGCTGAGAGTACTACCTGATGAGCGTGGCCGGTTGATGGAGATGCTGCGCGCAGATGATGACCTGTTTATCCGGTTCGGCCAGGTATATCTTACAACGGCATATCCGGGCGTGGTGAAAGGGTGGCATTATCACAAAAAGCAGATCGACAATATGGTGGTGGTAAAGGGTATGATGAAGATCGTTCTCTTCGATTCACGCAAAGACTCTCCAACCCATGGAGAGATAAACGAGTTTTTTATGGGAGAGCACAACCCGCTGCTGCTGCAAATTCCGTCCCTGGTGTATCATGGGTTCAAATGCATAAGCGTTGAGGAGGCACTGGTCATTAATTGCCCTACCGACGTGTATAACTATCAGAGTCCTGACGAGTATCGTGTTGACCCCCATGACCCATCGATACCCTACGACTGGTCGAGAAAAGACGGCTGAAACAATATGGATTATGTGAAGACGTTTTTGAGAAAGTAATGCGCATGAAAATTCTTGTTACGGGCGGTGCGGGATTTATCGGCTCAAACTTTATCCGGTATGTTTTAAAAAAGCACCCTGACTATGAAATTGTAAACCTGGATGCCCTGACCTATGCGGGGAATCTGGATAATCTGCGGGATGCGGAAGAGCAGGCCGGGTCTGGACCTGTCTCACGCTACCGGTTTATCAAAGGCGACATTGGCGATGCAGCCCTGGTTAGCCGGATTCTTGCAGACGGCATAGAAGCAATAGTCAATTTTGCTGCAGAATCACATGTTGACAGAAGTATTGATAATGCAGGTGTCTTTATCAGGACCAATGTTCTCGGCACGCAGGTGCTGCTTGAAGCAGCCCTCCGCCTCAGGGTTCAGCGCTTTATCCAGATTTCAACCGATGAGGTGTACGGCTCACTGGGGGCCACCGGAAAGTTTGTAGAGACAACCCCGCTCTCTCCCAACAGCCCTTATTCCGCCAGCAAGGCCAGCGCGGACCTGCTGGCGCGCTCGTACTTTGAAACGTTCAATCTACCAGTCATTATTACCCGCTGTTCGAATAACTACGGGCCATTCCAGTTCCCGGAAAAGCTTATTCCGCTGTTCATTACCAATGCGCTCTCAGACCAGTCCCTGCCGCTCTATGGCGACGGCTTGAATGTGCGGGACTGGATTCATGTTGAAGACCACTGCTGTGCAATTGATCTGGTACTGCGCCACGGGAGGGCAGGCGAAGTATATAATATCGGGGGTAATTGTGAAATGACCAATCGGGAGATTACCCGCACTATTTTGCAGGAACTGGGCAAGCCCGAGACCTTGATCCGCTTTGTTAAAGACCGGCCGGGTCATGACCGCCGCTATGCGATAGATTGTAGCAAACTCTGTCAGGAACTCGGATGGGCACAGAAATATGACTTTAAGACCGGCATGCACAATACGGTTACCTGGTACTTAGACAATAGAGAATGGTGGGCCAGGGTAAAGAGTGGCGAATACATGGAGTTCTACAAGCGGTGGTATGGAGACCGGTAACGTTTTAAGACCTGCAGGCGTCGGGCTTTTTACGTAATCCCTGCACCCCGAAATCCTCCCTTTTTTCATGGGCATGCTCTTGTGTTCATAAATTAAATCATCAAATCATCTATGGCGGAAAAGAAGATACTCATAACCGGTGCCGGAGGAATGCTGGCTCAGGATTTAGTCGCTACCTTACAGACATCCTGTGCTGTTATTCCCCGAAGTGAATATGACCTTGATATCTGCAATCGTGAGGCAGTACATGACACTATATGCAGCGTACAGCCCGATGCAGTTATAAACTGTGCTGCTTTTACGCAGGTGGATGAATGCGAAACGGAGAAGGATAAAGCATTTGCGGTCAATGCCGGCGGGGTAAAGAACCTTGCCCTTGCCTGCCACCATGCAGCATGCCGGCTGTTTCACATCAGCACTGACTATGTTTTTGACGGTACCAAGGGGAAACCGTATGCTGAATCCGATGAGCCTCATCCGCTCTCGGTGTATGGTCAGTCAAAGCTTGAAGGTGAGCGGTACATCAGGGATATTTTGCAGCACTATGTAATTGTGAGAAGTTTATGGCTGTATGGCAGGGGAGGGGGCAATTTTGTGTCCACCATTATCCGGCTTGCCGGAGAGCACACGGAGATTAAAGTGGTCAATGACCAGAAAGGATGCCCGACCTGGACCCTGCACCTTTCTCAGGCCATACGCGCACTGCTGGACATTGATGCACAGGGAATCTATCACATAGCAAATCAGGGAAGCTGCACCTGGTATGAATATGCCTGCAAGATAGTTGAACGAGCCGGAGGCGGCGCAACGGTTACTCCCATCACATCCGCGCAGATTAACAGGCCGGCGCCACGACCGGCGTATTCGGTGCTTGACTGCAGCAGGTTTACCCGTGAAACGGGCATGGCGCTGAAACCGTGGGACATTGCGTTAGAAGAATATTTAAAAAGCAGTATCTGAAATCACCGACATAAAGAGGAAATAGCATAAGCTTGAAATATAATTATTGTGGACGTTGCGGGTATACAGCGTGACGAGAGAGATAAAAACATGATGGTTCTCTGTGGTTGGGAAAAAAGCACAAGGAGGTTCTCATGAAGATCTGTATGATAGGGACAGGCTATGTGGGTCTGGTGACCGGAACATGCTTTTCTGAAACAGGCAATGATGTCATG
>CAIYCZ010000490.1 GCA_903924805.1 uncultured delta proteobacterium
ACATAATCCCCCTCAGATAGTCAAGCAGTCAGGAGCGGACCATGGTATCTCAAAACAGCCTGTTTTAATGCAACTGCCTTTTTAAACTGTATTTTTTGCTTAAGGCCTTTGCAAAATAATCCGATTTAAAAAATAAAAAGGAGGTAATTATGGATAATATAATTGACAAAACAGTATTCTGGATGAAAATAAATGAAGATTTTATATTAAATTTACTGGCCTATGCTGTTGCTCCTCTCTTGGTAATTGGGCTGGTTGCCTGGATAAGCTTTGCTTAAAAGAGACCGGCTTTTCTGAAGCAACCTGTTAATTAATATATTATATCACCCAGCTTGTAAGACAGTTGCCTACTGGCAGTGTCACTCAAACCTTCCTGAACTTCCGCATTAACTCTGCCCAACAACCTTCGTCTAAAAAGCGCATTGTATATTGCAAAGAAAATTATTCTCCTGTACCGTTGCTCTGTGGTATTCTGTGCAAAGCTGAGCCATAGCATCATCTGATAAGATATCCTGTCACGATAAAGAATTCAGTAATGGCAGCACGAGATCGTTCTCGGGCAGTGCGATAACGTTTATTCCAGGTATTGGTTATGAAGAAAAGGATAAAAAAATTGTGGCGACTTCTTGACAGGCAGACAGAAGGAATGCTTGTCACCACCCCGGAAAATGTCCGTTATCTCTCCGGGTTTGCCGGCACAGAAGGCACTCTGCTGCTTACCCGAAGAGAAGGATTCTTTTTTACTGACGGGAGATACACGACACAGGCACATGAACAGGTACGGGATTTCACGGTTATTACCTTCAGAGAAAAATGGAAGGAGATTGGCAAGACGGTAAAAAAAATACCTATCAGGTCACTGGGATTTGAGGCCCGTAACCTGACGGTTGCCATGCTCGCTGACCTGGAGAAGCAGATCGCACCAGTAGTTTTGAAACCGCACAGTGACAGCTTGGATCAACTCCGCATGGTCAAGGATGCCTCAGAAATAGCGCTGCTTAAAAAGACTGCCGGCATCGCTTCAAAAAGCCTTCAGGAAGTTATTCCCCTGCTAAGGCCGGGGGTCGGGGAGCGGGAGATTGCTGCGGAGCTTGAATACCGCATCAAGAGAAACGGTGGAGACGGCGCTGCGTTTCAATGTATTGTTGCCTCAGGATACCGGGCTGCGCTTCCCCACGGGGTGGCCTCATGTAAGAAGATTGAACCGGGAGATATGGTGATCATTGATTACAGTGCGGTGTATGGTGGCTATGCATCAGATGAAACCTGCACCTTTATCGCGGGCTGGCCGACCCCTAAACAGAAAAAAATCTATAGTATTGTTCGCGAGGCCCATGACCGTGCTATTGCTGCTGTCAGGCCGGGAGCATCTGTCAAGAAGATTGATGCGGCAGCCCGCAGTTTTATTGAATGCCGGGGGTATAAAAAATATTTTAATCATGGCACGGGACACGGGATAGGCCTGGCAGTTCATGAGCCGCCGCGTATTTCGTTCCTGTCGGATGGGGCGGTGTGCGAAGGGATGGTATTTACCATTGAGCCGGGCATCTATCTGCCGGGATGGGGCGGGGTTCGTATTGAGGACACCGTTGTAGTGACTGCAGAGGGGTGTGAAATTATCACGCCCACAAACAAGGATCTCACGGTAATTGATACCTGATCAAAAATAGCTGATGGCTGACAGCTCATACTATTCTCTCTCAGTAATGTCTGTATCCCTTCTCGCGGGCAGCACTATCCAGGGACACCGTCACTATATTCTCAACCGGCAGACATACATCACGGTCAATTTCCCGCAAATCTATAGTTTTGAGATAGCACCTGCACGAATCACACACATAAAGCCGGTATATCCTGTCATCGCTCGGGTAATATGTCTGGAGCGCAGTTTCTTCACAGAATGGACACCCCGGTCCGCCCATATCCCCAGATGCCGCTGCACCATGAACACAGCAGGCTGCGTGCGCCGGAGTCTTTTGCAAGAGCGGCAAATGCCGGTTTTCCGCCGCATACCGGGCAGCAGCCGCGCTGCCACAAACTCTGAACAATGCGCGGCATAACTTCTTCACAGGCCATCTGCAGATACGGCATTAATGCAAACCCTGCAGCAATTGAGCCAGTTCCTTATAGTCAGCCCTGGCTTTATTTAGATGATGTAACAGCTGTTGATCGATCTCACGCATGTCCCCGCTCCTTTTTTTGTACCGGTCATTACTGTTGTTTGACATTCAGGGAGTACCTTTGGTATAAGTATTTACGTAAAAAATAAGATACAATCCAATCGTTATTTCTCTCCTGCAGCAAATAGTATTAAACACACTATATTCTATGGTGACGGGCAGCGCCGGTTGCTTACGGTAATAAGCTTTCAATAGTACCTGGTGCCGTGGAGGAGAACAGAGTAATGCGTGTTCTGGTGGTAGATGACGAGATGGGCATCCGCGAGGGATGCAGGCGGGCGCTTACGTCAAGCGGCTTTGAGGTAGAGGTTGCAGAAAACGGCCCCAACGGGCTTGCCCGGCTGCGCGAGGGACACTACGACGTGCTGCTGCTGGATGCCATGATGCCCGGCATGAGCGGGCTTGAAGTGTTGCAGCACGCCCGGAAACTATCCCCGGATATTATATGTATCATCATAACCGGCTATGCCACTGTAGAGCTTGCCGTCCAGGCCATCCGTGAAGGGGCTCATGACTTTGTCGCCAAACCATTTACCGCAGAGCTCCTGCTCCAGGTCATTAACCGGGAGCTGGAGCGGCTCCGCCTCAGGCGGGAAGCAGCGCGGGCTGTGACACTGGAGGAAGAAAACCGCGAACTTGCACGGGTCAAAGCAGAAATGGAAAAGATTGCGGCCATCGAAAGCCGTTTCATGCTGACCATGGTTCATATCCTGAGGGCACCGGTTGCCGTGCTGCAAAGTTACATCCAGCTTATTCAGAAGGGATATGTGCCGCCTGATGAACAGCCCGCACTTTTTGACCGGGCTGAGCAGCGTGCAGGGGAATTGCTCACCATCCTTGATGATGTGCTGATGTTATCCCGCCTCAAAGAAGATCTGGGGATTGCCAGGTCCGAAACAGTATCTGTGGCTGATGTCCTGGAAATGGTGCTTGCTTCCCTCAAGGGCCAGGCTGATCAGAGCAGGCTAACCATTTCCCTTGAGATAGATAGCCGCCCTTCTATTATGGCTAAAACAGATCATATCAAAGCGCTGTGGATAAACCTGCTGACCAATGCCATCCGCTACACTCCTGCCGGAGGCCGTGTCACAATAACCCTTCGAACAGATGCCAGCAAGAAACAGATAATCGGTGCCGTTTCAGATACGGGTATTGGTGTTTCAACGGAGGAAATTCCCCGCATTTTTGAGGAATTTTATCGCACTGATGCAGCAAAAGCCATGCAGGAGACAGGCACCGGGCTGGGGTTGCCTATCGTCCAGCAGGTGGCAGCCATGTATGGAGGAACCATTGAAATTGAATCTACGGTGAACCAGGGCAGCACGTTTC
>CAIYCZ010000491.1 GCA_903924805.1 uncultured delta proteobacterium
TGCCAGTCAGAATAGTCTTATTAGGTGTAAAAAGTTTTTTAAGTAGATTCAAGCTGACCATGGATTATCCTAAGAAAGTCTTTTCATTAGAAATTCCCAGATAATTCTTCTTTCCATTTTCTCTATATCTCTTATAGGGCTTTTTGTTGCCGCATCTCTCAGTCTAATTCTTAATAATCCGGTTCTGCAAAATCCCTAAGCCCTCCACTTCAAGCTCCACCACGTCCCCCGGTTTCAGCCAGCGGCCATGCTCAAGCCCGCAGCCGTTGCCGACCGTGCCTGAACCGAAAAAATCTCCCGGATAGAGGGTCTCATACTGAGAGACACAGGCAATCAGGTCTTCAAATCGGTAATACATATCCCGCGAATTGCCGCGGCTCCACTCCTCTCCGTTTACCCGCGCAGCCATCTCCAGGTTATACGGTTCCTGCAGTTCATCAGGAGTTACCAGATACGGGCCCATGACATTTCCCGTATCAAAGTCCTTGGATTTTGTCGGGCCGAGGCGTGCCGCAAGCTTGAGTGGCAGATCAAGCCCCAGGCATCTATGCCGATAATTTTATACGCGGCCACTGGGAACATTTTTCATCCTCAAGCGGAAGGCTCGAGTCTATGAGTTTCAACTTTATCTCCCTGCTAAAAAGACAGAGAAGAGAGAGCACAGAGGACAGATGTCAGTCTGAAAGAAGATAGAAGACAGATTTTAAAAGGGCATTGACTCTTTCTTCTGTTATCTGCTTGTCTGTCCTCTTATTGTCTGTCGTCTGACAGTCTGTCCTCTGCCTTCTGTTTTTTTATCCCTTCATAACTCCCAGCGGTTTCAGCTTTGCCACCTTCTTGCCAATACCGGCATTGTGTACAATCTCAACAACCTGACTCACATCTTTATAGGCATCAGGTATTTCCTCCACAAGCGTCTCCCTGCCTGCGGCACGCACGTAAATGCCCCTGTTTTCCATCTCCCTTGAAATGGATCTGCCTTTGGCTGCTTTTATCGCCTGGTGCCTGCTCATAAGCCTGCCCGCTCCGTGGCAGGAGCTGCCGAAGGTCTCCTGCAAAGCGGTTTCTGTCCCCACCAGAATGTAGGAATAGCGTCCCATATCACCGGGTATTAATACCGGCTGGCCGATTTCCCGGTAGTCATCCGGCACCTGCGCATGATGCGGGGGGAACGCGCGCGTGGCGCCTTTGCGGTGAACGCACAGCCGCCTCTGTTTTCCCTCTACCGCGTGTGTCTCAATCTTTGCGATGTTGTGGCACACGTCATACACCAGCTTCATCTGCAATGACCGGGGGCTTGCGCCCAGTACCCGCTCAAAGCTCTCGCGCACCCAGTGGGTCATCATCTGCCGGTTGGCAAACGCATAATTGGCAGCGCAGGCCATGGCAGCAAGATAGTTTCTTCCTTCTTCAGACCTGATGGGCGCGCAGCACAGCTGCTTGTCGGGAAGCGTTATGCCGTATTTCTGCGAAGCCTTGAGCATGACTTTTATAAAGTCATCGCATACCTGATACCCGAGCCCCCGCGAGCCTGAGTGGATGGAAATGGTTATGGTGTCCTTTGCAAGGCCAAGCGCATCTGCAACGGCCCGGTCATAGATCTCTTCAACAAAGTCAATCTCAACAAAATGATTCCCTGATCCCAGCGTGCCAAGCTGCGGCCGTCCCCGTTCCAGGGCTTCACCCGAAACAACTTCAGGGTCAGCGTCAGGGATGGCGCCCTGCTCTTCTATGTGGTCCAAATCCTCCTGGTACCCGAAGCCCCGCTCAATTGCCCAGCGCGCCCCCTTGATGAA
>CAIYCZ010000492.1 GCA_903924805.1 uncultured delta proteobacterium
AACAAAATAAATATTTAGATAAGTGAATTATTTAGTTGCAATATTGTTTTTGCTGTTATAAAAGAGAGGCAATTTAACGCTAAAACGGCTGACACAGGCTGGCCGTGACAACTATCGTAACAACCTTACAGGGTAAGGTGAAAATAAATTAACAGGGGAAGGGATTATTCTAACTACGTTTTATTACTGACAAGGAGGGCTTGATGAAAAGAAAAACTCTATTATTAACAATCATTACTCTCAGCTTTGTCCTCAGCCTGTGCGCGATTAAACCGGCACTGGCAGAGGTGTCGCTCATGGACGGCAATATCATCCTTAATGGCACCATTAAACAAACCGCTTATCTGCGGACGCAAATGCCTTCCGAAGAATACAAGCGGTACCACAGAACCCGCCTTGATTATAACCGGTTCAGCGCTATGATTGAGGGTCTGTTTAAAATCAAGGATTGTCCCGAAGAACAATTAAATTTTTTCGGCGGATACAAATACTGGTATGAATTGTCACCGGTGTTTGATGATAAACAACGCTCTTCAATCCCTGAGTTTCAAAAAAACTGGTACTGCCGTGCCCAGGACCGCGATATGCTTACTGAGGCCTATTTTGATTATATACGCGGGCCCTGGAACATCAGGGTAGGGCAGCAGATCGTGGTGTGGGGTGAGACAGACATCAAGAGAACGGTTGACATTATTAACCCCCTTGACTTGCGGCTTGGCGCACCCGGTATTGACACATGGGAAGAGATGAAGCTCGGTCTGTTTATGTTGCGCGGCACCTACCAGAGCCAGCTTCCCGGTAACCTGCTGTTTGAAGCGCTGTACATTCCCGGTGATTTCAGACCGGCGCGGCTGCCGGTGGACGGCACCCATTGGGGTCCTAATACCGTGACAACAATTGACGGATTTTACCCTTATATGCCGTATGGCATTACGGCGTGGCAGTTTGAGAAGGCACGCAGGGATGCGCCGGGCTGGAATCTGAAAAATTATGAATATGGATTACGCGTGCGCGGTTATACCTGGAACCTTGACTGGACGCTGCTCTATTATGATGGTATCTATGACGCTCCTATTGCAAACGCTTCAGCGCTGTCCAGCGCTTTGTTCAAGGATTATATTCTCAAAGGTATTATTGGATCAGCTACTAAGACTATGCAGAGCTCGACCCCGACGTACCCGGATGGAAAATTATTTAGCTATTACCGCTATAAAATGGTTGGCGGTACCGCGCAGACTGTTATAGAAGCACTGCACCAATCAATATGGCGCCTTGAATGGTTTTATAACATCAAGGAGCCTTATAACCGCGGGACCAATGGGCAAACCGACGGACTCTATGATACGGTAAAACGTGACGGCTTCGGCATGGGGCTCAACTATGGTGATAAATTTACAATCCCTGGTTTTACCCACAAGTACTGTGATGACAAAATGATGGATGTAAGCCTCACATTCTTTTATGAGCGGGTCTTGAACTGGGATGATGACATTTTGATCACAGATACCGGCCGTGGCCATCGCCGCGGTGCAGCCCATTCCTCAGAGGTTGCCTGGAATGTTCAACAGTTTATCTGGCACCAGCAGGTTATGTTCATGTTCACCGGCAGCTATAACCCGATCGGCAAGTATTTTATTTGTCCGATTATTGCCTATGTGCCTGGCGACCACTGGCGCTGGGAATTCGGCTATCCCATGTACGGGTCAAGAACCCCGTCCAACAAGGGTCTGCATGACAAGGACAGTGTGCTTCTGCGCGCGCGGTATGAGTTTTAACAGGCTCTCATGACACAATGAGAAACTTTTTACAAACAATTCAAGTGAAGGAGGTTGAACTTATGTGGGGACAACGAATAAGAAGCGTTGACGGGGTGCTCCGGGTATCACTGATTGTGCTGCTGCTGTCTGTTTTTGTTGCACCGGTACTGGTTTGTGCAGAACAACTCATATACCCCCTTGCTGCCTATTCCGATGAGGAACTGGCAAAGGTGCGGGACTGGGAAAAAACCTGGGCCGGGAAAAAGATTGATAAGACAAACGTTGACCAGATAAAGGAATTTCTGCCTGAATCATATGCCGGGATCTATCAGAAACCTGAAGTGTGGGCTGAGCCCAACGGATTCTGGTTTACAATTATGCCCTATAAAAAATACACAGATACCAGGGGTATGATTGAGGCAACTAACAAGTATTCCAGGGAAGTACAGGTCAATGCAGAAGGCATCATAACAAATTACGGCAAGACCGCGGGCATGCCGTTTCCCGCCATTGACTTATCTGATCCCATGAAGGCCGGCCAGCAGATAGCCTGGAATTTTGATCACAATACTCACGGCGATGCATATCACTGGATGAGATTTGGCCCGAATATTGAAGTGCGCAGCAGGACTGAGAGGTCTTCCAAACAGGACATGACTGAACTGTACTATGTGAGCCGTGTTGATGTTGATCCGAAACCAAACCTTCTTACCGATAATTCGAAGGGGATACGCAGGGGATATTTCCTCCATATGTATACGCCGGCTGAATTTATCAACACCCGCATGTTTAACATACGCTACCTCGATTTCAACAAAAGCGACGACGGGTATCTGTGGTACAGCCAGTTCCGGAGAGTCCGCAGAATTTCAACGGGACAGAGAACAGACAGTATTGACGGTTCAGACCTCATTTATGATGACGAGTATTTATGGGACGGACAAATACCGAGAAATACCTATAAGTATATCGGCAAAAAAGACCTGCTGTGCTCTCGCCAGCAGGACAGAGCCAAGCTGCAACGGGTTAACGGACAATCCATGCCGAATGGTATAGCCAGGGAACGTTTGAATACGCTTGTTATTGAGGTGGTCAGCAAGGATCCAAACTACCTGTACAAGAAGCGGGTGTGGTATGTTGACCCCGAGAGCTACTATATCCAGTGGACCGAGATTTATGATACCATGGGCAGGTTCTGGAAGTGCTTTGAAAACTGGCTTGGAGACAACAAGGTAGAAGCAACCGGCGAAATGAAGCGCATTATCGTGGGTACTCAGTATATGGATTTCCAGCGCATCCACGCAGGCGGCAGCTTTCAGGAATGCCTGGGTCTCGGCCAGAAACAGGTTGACCAGAATATGTTCACTATCAACAACCTGCAGAAGGGCGGCTACTAAGGTAACATTTGTATTGACAGTTTTAAAAGCCCATCTCAAACGAGATGGGCTTTTTTTATGAACAGTTCTTTTGAGGCATCAGGAATAAATTCCCTTGACATCAATCAGGCGTTTTAGTTATATATGAGCATACTCATATCCGGCAGACTGTTGCAGCATACGGTATAACACTAAATG
>CAIYCZ010000493.1 GCA_903924805.1 uncultured delta proteobacterium
AGACTTCAAATAATGATAACAGGAATTACCGCACGGTCAATGTGAATATGCCATCTATACAGATTATTGCGAAAGATTCTGACGATCCGAAAGCGCTGGCGAGGAAGATTGTAAAACCCTTGCAGGAGGAACTGAAGAGACTTGAAGCACTGGCATAAAAGCAGCATGGAGCATGGAGCAGAGAGCATAGGGTTAAACTCTTAGCTCTCCTCCCTTAGCTCTTAGCTAAGGAAAAGGGAGGTTTATATGTGGTCATTTGATATGAATAACTGTATCTCCTGCAGCAGGATTGATAAATGCCCTGACGCAAAAGTGATACAGAAGACTCTCAGGACGCTTCTTGATAATGTAGAGAAAAACGAGGGCGGGTCTCAAAAGGGCATTATCGTTGTCGTGTGCAAGGATCCGGAGAAATGAGAAAAAGGCAGGGACCAATAATGCAGGATTCAAGGATTCAAGGATTCGAGGGTTCAAGTGTTTTAACCCCACTTGAATCCTGGGCCCCTGGACCCCTTGGACCCTTCTTCACGCCATGAAATTCTTTCCTACCCTTTTCAACGCTGAAAAGAACAGAAAGACCGGGGCAACGCCGGTCTGGATCCTGAAATGCCCCTTCCCTGATTCCGGGACCATCTACCTTTCTGACCGTGCCTTTACTGTTGCCGGGTGGAATGGCGGTATTACGACCCTCTCCTGGGTTAAGTCCTGGGGACAGATAGATGAAGATATTTCAGGAGAGATGGCATCCCCTAAGGTAGCTGATTTTTCCCTCGACGTGATCAATGACCCTAACGCAGCCCTGAATATTGAGGATATCCTCTGGAATGCGGATGATAATATCGAAACGACAGACTGCGAGCTATATCTCTGGTTTATCGGCCTCGATGCCGCCATAGACCCGCCACAGCTTATGTGGATAGGCAATATCGTTGATTTTGAGAAGCTCGACGAGCTCATCTATACGCTTCAGCTCGTAGACCAATCCGTGCGTCTCGACAAATATATTGGTGAAAAGATAGACCTCGTCGCATATCCGGATGCAGACCCTGATGATGTGGGCAAGGTTGCGAATATCCTTTACGGGGTGATAACAAAAGCTCCTACCAATGCCGTTGATGCTGGCGCAAAGACAAGCCTGCCATCAAATATCAACGCCTCTGCTACGGATTTTTATGTGAGCGACGGAGCCAACCTCACAAACGGCGATGTCGTTCAGGTTGATGACGAGGAAATTCTCATCACGACGATCTCCGGGGACCATATCACTGCGGCTACGAGAGGCTATAATGCCACGACTCCGGCAATCCACCTCAAAGGTGCTGTGGTCTGGGAGAAAAAGACGACTTTTGTCTATCTCATTGCGAACCATCCCATGAAATCAATCGGCAATATATACGGCCGCATTGGCGATATCGAGATGAACATCACCTCTATTTGTACTAAATATACAGGCCAGACAGGCAGCGAACTCGCCGGCTACGAGGGGAAAGCCGTTATTACTATCCCGGGTTATATTACTGTTTCGCAGGCCGTGGATCTCCTTGTCAATGACGGGATCAGCGTCAATGATGCAATCGCCGTTGTTGATACTATCGCGGTGAATGACACGATTTCAGTTGCCGATACCATTGGGGTCTCTGATACGATCGGCGTGAGCGACACGATCGGCTACGCATCGTCAGAAGCTTCTAAAGAACAATATCCAACATCTGATAGCGACGGCGGTGGTATAACAAATGGTGGGAATGCTTATGATGGAAACGAGGAATCTTATGCTACTCTAAATTACACAGCGAGTTTTTATGGGGATACTACAAGTTACGGAACATATATAAGAAGCGAAGTTTGGATAAAAATTGTTTGTCCCGCTGGCTCTGGGGTAACATTTTCAGCAGGATGGTCACCATCATCTTTATATCTACCAAATGGCTGGTATAGATTGTCAAAAGCAGGTGGTGCGTGGGGGGATTTTCCGACAATTACCTCGGACCCTGGCGGTCCTGCAAAAATATACGAAATTAAAAAAATCTCCTATTATATACCAACCCTGACAAAATCAGGCTCGGCCAGCAAGACCGGCTCTGCATCAAAGACAGGCGCCGCCTCGAAAACAGGGGCAGCCAGCAAGAGTGGGGCAGCCAGCAAGAGCGGGACCGTATCGAAATCAGGCACCGTAACCCTTTCAGGCAACAGTACTGCTAATACCCTTGTGGGCGATGAGATTGTTGTCTCAGGCGAGGGCTATAAGGATGATGCCTCCGGCACATATACCGGCACACCTAATGCCCTTATCGAGAGGCCGGATCACATTTTCAAGCATTTTCTTTATACGTATATAAGCTGGCTCCTTGCAGACTTTTATACCGATGCGGCCACGGCCTTTTTGGCAAAAGGCTATAAATTCTCAGTTGTAATCAACGACTATAAAAAACTCAAAGAATGGCTTTCGTACATGGCTTTTCAATGCCGTTGCTATTTCCGCTTTGCCTCCGGCGAGGCTCAGCTCCTCTATCGGCCAGACTCGATTTCATCTGATAAGACCATCACAGCCGCCATGATCCGTATGAATGAAGACGGGAAGACAACAACCAGGATAAACCGCAGCCGTCTCGACGAGGTGATCAACAAGATCGGCCTGCTCTATGATAGGGACTGGACGAAATCAGGTGATGGCGCCTACCGGGATATTAGAAAGGACTCCAACGCCGCCTCTATTACCCGCTACGGCGAAAAGGAAAAACCTGATCAGTTTATGTTTGATTTTGTCACTGATGATACGATGGCCGAAGACCTGCGGGACTTCTACCTTGCCCGCTATAAGGACCGTAAAAAGCTTGTAGAAGCCGATGTTTTTCTCGATAATTCTGAGCTTGAATTTGCCGATGGCATCACGATTACGCCGCTTGCCAGCCTTCTCTGCGAGCTTCAAAAAGTGAATATCTATCCGGGAAGCGGGCAGAATATGAGAAACGACAAAATCACTATAACCGCAAGGGAGTATTGATGAAGAATTCAGGGGTCAAGGGGTCCAGGGGCCAAGTGTTTTAAATTCACTCGAACCCTCGAATCCTTGAATCCTCGAACCCTGCTTTTTGGAGGTTAACATGAGCAATATTTATCTCGACATTGTCCGCCGCGCAAACAGTACACCATATCTGTACGGCGATCTCATAGCGCCGCTCTCAGCGATCCCCCTTGCAGACATGCGCCTTTCCCTTGCAGATGATTATGCCTTTGTGGATTTTGGTATCCCCAATGTTCTTACTGATAATATAGGCAAAAAAGTCATTATTATCAGCAAAACTACAGGCAAAAAGGCTATAGGCTATATCAAAGCAGCAGGCACAGGGGAGACATATGGGGAGGAATTAATAACTGGATGGGCAAACATAAGTTATGAAACCTTCTTAAGTTCAGAGCATGATATAACGAGTGCCATAAATTCTGGTGGTGGTGTTGAAATGGCTCAAACTAATAATCATAATGTTACTATGGGGAGATTATATGTACTTATTGCAACACTAATTTTGAACTCAGGAGCAATACCCAGATTATACAGATATAATGGTAATGGCTCTCAATTTGGAACATTTTTTGCAATGTCTGTAGGAGTTAATACTATTATTTGGGTGGAGCCTATAGGTGGAGAAAATGCTACAACTCTTATGTATAATGCAGCAGAATCAGCTAATTGGTCTTGCACTTTTACTAAAAAACAAGTCCTCACTCCCTCCGCCACGGGTGTTACAATAGTCAGCACACCAGGCGGTTCGACCTATAACTGGGAATCAATCGAATCAGGGTTTGATTACAATGATGCAAATGGGTATACGTGCGAAATAGATGACCTCCCCTGCGGGAATGGTCACGTCTATAAATGCACCACGCCCGGGGATTCCGGATCGTCTCCACCTACCTTTAATACCGGCGCTGGATCGACAACAGAGGATGGAGAGGTCATCTGGACAGAATATAACCCCTCCGGCATATATTATTTGGCAGCCCTGCAATTCACCCGCAGTCCCAAGTATGGCGACTACCGACGAAAAAGGAAGTATCTCCAGCCTATTGATTATTCGGATGGTGCTGACCTCTATTCATACGATAAGGGACTTTCTGCCCGCAATACCCGTGAGATTACATTCCAGAGTATGCTCACAGCAGATCTCACAAGACTCCTCGAGTTCATTGAAATTATCCGGGGCGTAAAATATGCCTTCAATTTCTATGATGAGAACGGCGCAGAGCACAAATCGCTTCTAATCAATCCGGACGATATTACATCCGCACCGGTTGCACCTGGCATGGAAGGAGAAATCACGCTGGAATTATTGTTTGTGTGATAAAGACGGGGTTCCAGGGGCCGAGGATTCAAGGGTTCGAGTGGATTTTAATTATTCTGTTTTATCTTTAAGTTTTGCTGCTTCTTTTGTTTGCCATTGCAGGTTATAGGGGGCATCGGCTCCGCCTTTTTTCAAGGGGGTTATATGGTCAACAACATAACCAGGGCATTTCCCTGATGATTTACCTGTGGACGGGCAGGGATGATGTTTCTGGAAATTATGTTTTGCCTTTGAACTTCTAACAATATGTCCATGCTTATCTCGTTTTACTCCAATAGCTTTTGGCCGCCCTTTGTGGGTACTACCTGATTTGTATGATTTTGAATAGCTTTTTCCACTTCCCTTTTTACTTCCCCTGGCATAGGCAAAATCTGCAGGGAAGGAGATCCCGAAGAAGAAAAAGGCTATAATTAATAAAGATAGAAGGCGTTTCATAAGTTTGCCGCCCTACCCTGCCATTATTCCTTTGTTATAGATTCAATGCTTACAACATTGGCTGGCTGTGGGGGTTCAGGCGCAGATTCCGGCATAATTTCAGGGGCTTTCTTTTCTTTTTTAATAATCTTGGTAGGGCGTATTTTAACCAATTCATATAATTTCGGATCAATAATGTTGCTTAAGCATAATTTGATAGATTCCTCTTTTATATTATTCCCTGTAATATTTTTAAGTTCAAGTCTAATTGCCCCGAGTACTCGCTTGGAGAATAGCGTTTGTGCCATATTGCAGTCGCTTAATGACGTTTTTTCGGCAATAAATTTATCTATAAAACCTTTTTTAAAACTTTCCTTACTCAGCAGATAGAGCTTTTCTGTGAGACTATCTATATCGTCATCGAGGACATCAAAAGAAAGAATCATACTGTTTTCTACTTTTGCTTTGTCCCAGGTAAGATGATAGAGGCGATAATCTATGCCGTTTGTAAGAAGGCAGAGATTTACTCCTCCACTGGCAGCATAATTAGTAACCTGATATGCATGGGTATCCCGTAATGTTGTTTCAACCGATTTAGCCTCTATGAAGAAAATAATTGTCGGTTTGAATTTGTTTGTTTTCTTATCCCATATTGGGGCTTTAACGGTAAGATCTACATAATGTCCCGATATCATATGCTCCTGGGTGATTTCATCGAGTATATTGTAGCCGAGAACATCCGATAACAAGACCCTGATCCGCATCCTGGTATCTGCTTCATTGAGGTTCTTTTCTTTCGCATCCTTCATAATAGGGATAAACTTTTTTAATCTTGCCCTAAATTCTTTGAATTTATTCTGTTGCATTAGACCCCCCTTCCTGCCTGGCTGGCAGACAGGTA
>CAIYCZ010000494.1 GCA_903924805.1 uncultured delta proteobacterium
CCGTTAGCCAAATGCCGCGAAACAAACAAAAGAATGGACAGAAGAAAATTTTTACATGACAGCATCTCTTTCCTTTTGGGAAGCTTTGTCGGGTTCAATGGTCTCAGCAAAGCATTTGCCTGCAATGATCCTGAAAACATTTCCCTCGAGAAGCCGTGCATTGCACTTATCATCGATGATATCGGGCCGAGCCCCGGCAGGGCCAGGCAATTCCTGGAATTGAACATCCCCATAACCTTCGCTGTTTTACCACGCTACCCTAACTCAGAAGAGCTCGCCGTTGAAATCCATGAAAAGGGCCATGAGATCATGCTCCACCAGCCAATGGAGCCGTATGATTCGGGTATTGATCCGGGACCGGGGGCACTCTACGTAGGAGACGGGTTGGACCGGATTCTCAGGGTGATTGAAGGCAACATTCCCTCTGTTCAATTTGCAACAGGGGTCAATAATCACATGGGCTCAAAATTCACCAGCTGCCAGAAAGAAATGCAGCATACTCTTGAAATCATTAAAGAGAGAGGGCTTTTCTTTGTGGACAGCTTAACTTCCGGTAATTCTAAAGGCTACGATACTGCAAAAAAACTTAATATGCCTGCTGCCTGCAGAAACATCTTTCTGGATAATCACCTTAATGAGCTGGCCATTATGTATCAGCTGAAGAAACTTGCCGAGCACGCCATCAAATACGGCCATGCAATTGGCATAGGCCATCCCCACCCGGAGACAGTCCGGGCCATCCGGCTGTTTCTTAAAGGCTTCAAGAGCTCAAGTATAAACCTGGTACATATATCCGACCTGTTGTTCCCTGCCTGATGTTTCCTTAAAATCCTTTCAGAGATAGTGCCATGACTAAATTGATGATTCATTGATCAGTGGTGATAGTGTTATCCCAATTTCCTTGAAGCCTGGTCAATAATATATTATTGTTCAAACAGTAGCCGTATTATAACTGAAGTTGAAGCGCCACTGGGAATTTTCACAGCATGTGACTGCATGGGGAAAATGCGTTTACTTTTAACTGACATACCCTTCCTGACACTGCACATGACCCGGGAGAATAAAGCATGAATAAAATCGATGGATGGACAGGGAAACTGCTGCATATCGATCTGACAGAGAGTAAATGTACCGAGTGGAATACGCTTGATTATGCAGAGCGATTCATTGGCGGGAAAGGCATGGGAGCAAAAATCTACTGGGATACGGTGTCACCACAAAGGGATGCATTTCATCCTGACAGTCCATTGATTATAATGACCGGGCCGCTTGCAGCTACTTTTGCGCCAAGTGCTTCACGCTGGATTGTGTGCGGGAAATCTCCCTCCCTGTATCCGGAAAACTTTGCGTACGCAAACCTCGGCGGGTTTTTCGGTGCAGCCCTGAAACAGGCCGGCTATGACGGGCTGGTTATTCAGGGAAAAGCCACTGGCAGGGTATACCTCAGCATTGACAATGGAAAAGCTGCAATAAAAGACGCACGCCATCTCTGGGGCTTAACTACTGGTAAAACAATGCGGGCATTACGTGATGATTTGGGTGAGCAGGCGAGAATTCTTACTACCGGGAAAGCCGGGGAAAACAGGGTTCGTTTTGCAACAGTGGCCACTGATGCCGGAGGCAGCGGCTCAGTAGGATTCGGCGCAGTCATGGGCTCAAAAAATTTAAAAGCTATAGCAGTCCGGGGTAGAAACATAATACCGGTAGCAGACGCGGATTCCATCAGGGAACTCAGGCAGAAGATAAAAAAGATGACCGGCGAGGGCTACTTCAATCTTTACGGTAATCCCACCCCCCTTCCTGAAACTGAAATGGTAAAGAAGGTACATTGTCATGGATGTCCGCACGGCTGCTGGCGGTCTTTGTACCGGACGACCTCCGGGGAGGAAGGCATCAGAAAATGCCAGGCCACCTTTTTCTACTCCTTCTGGGATAAAAAACAGCACGGTGATCTTACCAGAGCCTCGTTTTTTGCCACCACACTGGCTAATGAGTACTCACTGTGCACCATGGAGCTTCCGGGGATACTTCTCTGGTTAGAAAAATGCCTTGAACATGGTATCATCTTCGAGAAGGACACGGAACTTCCCGTACACAAGGCGGGAAGCGTAGAATTTATTGAAGCTTTTATTAAAAAAATCTCCACACGGGAGGGGTTTGGCAATATCCTGGCCGAAGGCGTGATGCGGGCAGCAGATAGTATTGGCAATGGTGCAAAAGAGCTGGCACTTGATCACTTCACACAAACCGGGCGGGGAATTGCCTACGGGCCGAAGATATTTTCACCATCCGCTCTCATCTTTGCGACTGAGCCGAGGCCGTCTGTTACGGAGCTGCATGAAATCTGCGCGCCCTTAATAAAATGGGCATTGTGGTACACGACTGAAGGGGCATTTTCCTATGTGTCTACCGATGTACTCAGAAAGATCGCACAGCGATTCTGGGGTAGCAGGGAAGCTGTTGACTTTTCCACCTATGCGGGTAAAGCGCGTGCAGCCATAAAAATACAGAACCGGCAGCATGCCAAGGATTCCCTTATCCTCTGTGACTTTGCCTATCCGGTCTATGATGATGCAAGCACTGCAGACCATGTTGGCGACCCGGCGCTTGAGAGCCGTCTTTTCACTGCCGTTACCGGAAAAGAGATGGATGAGACAGCACTTGATCGTGCCGGGGAAAGGATATTTAATCTGTATCGTGCAATCCTGCTTCGCGAAGGCAGAAGCGGCAGGGAAGACGACTATGTGCCTGAAAGTCAATTTATAGAGCGGGAAGAGCCTGTTTATGATGCATTCGGCATGTTTAACCCTGATCTGTATCTGCCGGGAGCTGGTGATGAGGTTATCTCGGTTAAGGGAAAAGCTCTTACAAGAGATGGGTTCGAGCAGATGCTGGATGAATATTATGAGCTTCGGGGGTGGGATGTTACAACAGGCTTTCTCAAAAAGAAAAAGTTGGAAGAGATCAACCTTACCGATCTGGTTGATTCATTAAAAGAAAAAGTACTCTGATGGGACCCAAAGAAAGGATGAGGCATGAAGATTATAGCTATTAACGGCAGCCCTAACGGAGCATCTGGCAATACCGGCCAGGTCCTCGCCGCGCTTATGGAAGGAGCGCGGGGGGCAGGTGCGGATACTGAAGTGTTTCTGCTGGGGGAGCTTACGGTTACGCCCTGCAGGAGCTGCAGAGTCTGCCAGAGGCTTGGCACCTGTGTAATCGATGATGATTATCCAAAGATTAAAGCCGCCATGATTGAGGCGGACGGCATTGTGCTTGCCAGCCCCAACTATATTTACAATGTCAGCGCCCAGATGAAGGCTCTGCTTGACCGCAGCTTCAGCATGTTCCACTGCCAGATGCTTGCCGGCACGTACGGCGCCGCTGTTTTAACCTCCGGGGGTCCGCTGTATGCCCAGGTGGAGGAATACCTGATGCATGTCATCGGCACCATCGGCTGCTGGAAGGCAGGCAGCCTCACGGTTATGGAATCCCAGCTCAAGGATCACGGCGAGAAGATGCAGGCACTGCGGGAGGCAGCCGATCTGGGTCGCCGGCTCGCTGAAGCGATCGGCAGCAGGATGCGGTTTCCCGATCAGGAGGCAGATCGTGAGCAGTGCTTCGAGATGATGCGCTGGCTGGTCGAGCAGGAAAGGGACAACTGGCCCTATGAATATGAATACTGGCAGAAGCACTGGCCGGGCAAATAATTTTAGCAGTGATGCGGCGGTGCATCGGTTACGAAAGGAGACCGGATCATGGGAATCGTCAGAGAGGAAATAATCCGGTATCTTAAGGGAAATAAATACTGCGTACTCTGTACCTGCTCCAAGGATGATCCGCGGGCAACACCCGTCCGCTACGCAGCTGATGATTTAAAGATTATTATGTACTCAGAGCAGTTCACCAAAAAATTCAACTACCTGAAAAAGAACCCTAACGTGGCGCTTGCCCTGCATAACACGGCCGCACCGATCAGGGGCCTGCAACTGTGGGGCACGGCAGAGGTCATAACCTACCGCGATCCGCGCCACAGCATCTATCTCTTCCCTGAGGCAAAACGAAGTCCAAAGCTGCAGGAGGCCTGCACGGTGCTCAACCTGATCCTGATCACGCCGCGCAGAATCGTAATGCTTGACCAGTCGCCGCAGAAGGGCTACCGGTATCTCGTGTGGGAGAAGAGCAAAAGCGGCAGGGAAAAAGAGCGGGAGGTGAAAA
>CAIYCZ010000495.1 GCA_903924805.1 uncultured delta proteobacterium
ACGAATGTCATCTGCATACTTGGTGCTTTCTTTATAACTGGCGATCATAACAAATAGGGTATCTATTTGAAGTGTCATACTAAGCTCTTACGTCCCAGGTAATCGATACCACTTCATTCCCAGGTAACGGAGACCACTATTTTTATAATATCACTTGAGCCTCATTTTTAAATTAGCATTTTTTATCTCGATTTTGCCTTTCAGTCTGTAACTCATTCCTTTGAAAATAGAGATATCAGCCCGGTCGAATATTCGATCGATGGTTGCGTTAGCGATAACCGGATCCGGGAATACCTGCGGCCATTCGTCTATGTCCCTGTTGGATGTCAGTATCATTGCCGAACTATGCTTTCTCCTGTCCAGAAGATCGAATATTTCCTCCGCCACTTCCCTGCTCATTGTAGTCACTCCCCAATCGTCGAATATCCATAGCCGTGCCGAGAGGATTTTTTTGAATAGGGTATCGAGATTGTTTTTAGCCTTGGCCCGGAGCATATCCTCGGCCAGTCTTTTGATGCTGTTACAATAAACGCGGTATCCCCTGTTTGCCGCCAGCACACCTATAGCCAGGGCAAGATGCGTTTTCCCGGTTCCCGGCTGCCCCAGAAAAAGACATATCTGGTTGTTTGCAATGAAGTCCAGGGCAGCTATCTGCCGGATCCTGTTTTCATCGATCTGGGGATTAAACGACCAGTCAAAGGTCTCAAGGGTGGTGATCTCGGGGAAATTGGCCTTCTTTATGCGAGTCATTAGCGCCTTTTCCCTCCTGGAATCGATTTCTCGCTCCAGCAGATCGCTGATCCACGACAGCGATACTGCTTTTTTGTGCTGATCAAGCACCTCCTGAAGCTCTGCCGCCGCGGTGTGAAGCTTGAGTGTTTTTAACTGACTTCGGACTGTTTCAGTGTTCATGATTTACCTCCAAAAATTAATTGTTGTTGATACTCCTCTATGGGTCTTGCAAATTTGGATGTCTTTACGTCTGCTGCAGATGATCCTTCTTTCTCTTTTTGCTGTCCCGCCGTTTTCAGCTGCAAAAACGTCAGGATGCTGCGGTAGCTGATCGCATCTACAGATAAGGCCTTTTGGCATGCTTCATTTATATCGTCGGCAGAGTATTTTTTATCGAGGGACAGTATGCCCCATACTTTTCTGGTATCAATGAAGCCGTTGCCCTGTGCGAGCAGTCTGACTATGATCTCCTCCACATACGGCCCAAGTCTTGCCGCCCTCTTTCTGTAAAAAGAACCCTCCATGATTGAACGTTGCCAGGGTGATTTATGACATTCTTTTGTGCTTTTGGAGATATTGGGATCGGTGATGCGATCATGGACCTCTATCAGTTTGCCTTTATGGTAGATGCTCACCTGCCTGGAGTCGCCGATTACGACAACCTTCTGACCACGATAATCTTCTTCTACCGAATAATATTTGCTTCGAAAACGGATATGACCGTCCTTCCTGACGGTGCCTTCGTGGAACTCTTCAACCTCATAGGCGATTGCAGGCAATGGCTTTAGTGTTGCCGCTTCTTCCTCCAAAAAAACCTCAACAGGTTTTCTGCGCGTTGTGCCATGAATGCGCTCATTGGCGATGCCGACCTTTTTATTCATGTACTGCTGGGATTCGCCCAGCCCGTACCATCCATTTCCATGCGCCTCATATAAGCGCCGCCCAAAAGGCATCATCCGTTCCACACGGCCTTTCAATTCCGGCGCCCCCGGCGGCAGGCATTCAATTGTAGTGCCGTAATGCGCCGCAAAACGCTCATAAACAGGGTTGAGCAGAGGGTCGTATTTGGAGGCCTCAAGGGCAAAGCATTTCGGATTATCGGAAACTATTCTCTTCGGCAC
>CAIYCZ010000496.1 GCA_903924805.1 uncultured delta proteobacterium
ATTCCCCAGAATGATCCAACCCTGCTGTTCACCAATGCCGGGATGGTTCAGTTTAAAGGAGTGTTTCTGGGAGAAGAGAAGCGGGACTATACCCGCGCCACATCCTCTCAGAAATGCGTCAGGGCCGGGGGAAAACATAATGATCTGGAAAACGTCGGGCGCACGGCGCGCCACCATACCTTCTTTGAAATGCTTGGCAATTTTTCATTTGGAGATTATTTTAAAGAAGAGGCAATAGCCATGGCGTGGGAATTCCTCACCCGGAATCTCAATCTTCCCAAAGAAAAGCTGTGGGTGAGCGTATTCAGGGAAGACCAGGAGGCGGCTTCCATCTGGAGGGACACGATCGGCATGGACCCGGACCGCATTGTTGCCATGGGGGAAAAAGATAATTTCTGGGCAATGGGGGAGACCGGTCCCTGCGGCCCGTGCTCGGAAATCATTATTGATCAGGGGCACGATTTTAGCTGCGGAAAGCCTGAATGTCAGGTTGGATGCGATTGTGACCGCTATCTTGAACTCTGGAACCTCGTGTTTATGCAGTTTAACCGTGATGCAAGCGGCACCAGGACTCCTCTGCCCAGGCCAAGCATCGATACCGGCATGGGGCTTGAGCGAATTACTGCTGTTGTGCAGGGAGTCAGGAGCAACTATGATACGGACCTGTTTCTCCCGCTTATCGGATTTGTTGAAAAAATTTCCCGCAAACGCTACCGAGAGCATCCGGAACAGGACACGTCCATGAGAATCATTGCCGACCACAGCCGGGCCATCGCTTTTCTGATCGGTGACGGGGTGCTGCCATCAAATGAGGGACGGGGGTATGTGTTGCGCAGGATCATGCGGCGGGCTGCCCGTCATGGTAAAAAACTCGGGCTCGTAAAACCTTTTTTGCACGAGGCGGTAAAAATTGTGGCAGAGGAGATGAAGGGGGCGTATCCTGAGGTACTGCGTGCTCAGGACTACATTACACGGGTTGTTTTTAATGAGGAGGAAAATTTTTCTGCAACACTCGAAGCGGGGTTGCGGATTCTTCAGGACGAAGTGGAAAAATTGCAGCAGAAAAAGATAGATACCATCCCCGGCAGCATCGTTTTTAAGCTCTATGATACCTACGGATTTCCCGTTGACCTGACTCAGGACATCGCATCTGAATACCGTATGCGGGCGGATGAAGAGGGCTTTCAGCAGGCCATGCAAGAGCAGCGCAAAAGGGCACGGGAATCCTGGAAAGGCTCCGGTGAGGAGCAGATTGCCGGCATTTATAAAAAACTGGTGCAGGATGGTATTCATACCGCGTTTAACGGATATGAATCTACCGGGATGCAAACCCGAGTCCTCTCCATTATCCGCAATGGTGAACGTGTCGAGCGGGCGATTCAGGGGGAAGAGGTGGAGCTTGTTACTGCCGATACCTGCTTCTATGGCGAAGCCGGGGGCCAGGTCGGGGACAGCGGAACCATGACTACTGAACAGGCCACCAGCAACATTACCAATACTACCAGGCCTTTGCCGGAACTCATAGTCCACCACGCAACGATCGTGCAGGGAAGCATTACCCGGGGCGCTGGCGTTTCCCTGACGATAGATACGCACAAGCGCCAGGCAACGGCCAACAACCATACCGCAACCCACATACTGCACGCAGCACTCCGGGAATTACTTGGAAATCATGTCAAACAGGCCGGCTCTCTGGTATCTCCCGAGCGGCTCCGGTTTGACTTCAGCCACTTTGCAGCGCTGACCAGAGAAGAGCTTGATACCATTGAAAAGCAGGTCAATGATCGCATCCGCCAGAACACACCCCTCTCAGTCACGGAACTGCCCATTGCAGAGGCCATTGCCATGGGCGCCACCGCCCTGTTCGGTGAAAAGTACGGGGAGCAGGTGCGGGTTGTGCGTATTGCAGACTACAGCATGGAGCTCTGCGGCGGCACCCATAACAGGAGCACCGGTGAGATAGGTATATTCAAGATAGTGAGCGAAGGGGGCGTTGCTGCCGGGGTGAGGCGCATTGAGGCTGTAACCGGCCAGGAGGCGCTGCGTTTTATTGGGAAGCAGGATGAGATGGTGCGGAATCTGTCCCAGATGTTGAAGACTGACCGTGAGGGAATTCTCGCAAAAGCTGAGCGTATGATTGCCGATCAGAAAGAGATGGAAAAAGAGATTGCTGTGCTTAAAAGTCAGCTCATCGTAAAAGAATCAGGGAACATTCTGGATACGGTGCGCACTATAGGCGGCGTAAAGGTTCTGGTGACCATGGTTCATGAGGGGGATGTAAAATCGCTTCGCGAATATGGCGATACCTTGAAAGACCGCCTGGGTTCGGGCGTTATTGTACTCGGGGCAGGAGGGGGCGGCACCGCCCAGCTCCTGGCAATGGTAACCAGGGATGTAGCAAACCGCTTTTCAGCAAAACGGATAATTGAGAATATTGCTCCGCTGATAGACGGCAGGGGAGGGGGCAAGAATGAGATGGCCCAGGCTGGAGGAAAGCATCCGGAACATGTTGAAGAAGCATTGCAAAAAGCCTGGTCGGTTATCGAGGAGATGGGGAAGGAGGGCTAAAAAAGGAGGAATCTTTTAACCTGCTTTTTGTCGTGCGCCTCTGTAACATCCTTTTTGTTTTTTTCTTGTGATGGCTTGGGCGTGGGCAGCGCTAACAGGGTTTTTGCCTGAGCAGCATACGGGCTGTCAGGATATTTGCGGATGAGATACTCAAGAAATTTTTGTCCCCGTGCCCTGTTTTCGGATAGAAAGTTTGCCTGTGCCAGATAGAAAATAATCCGGTCTTTCCTGACTGAAGAAGGATAGTCCTTGAGAATGCCGTTAAAGCGGTTAATGGCGCCAGTATAATTTTTGTTTCGCAGGTAAAATTCGCCGATAAAAAATTCGTGCTCGGCAATAACCTTTCGTGCCTCGCCAAGCTTGACGAGAGCCATCACCCCATACGGGTTATCCGGATACAGCTCGATGAGCTGCTGGAACTGTTCAGCAGCCGCCCTGGCAGATGAGGTGTCCCGATCAATGGTGAGGATCTGATTATAATAACACATACCGGTCATATAGATGCTGTAGGGCACGCTCTTGTTGTTTGGATGGAGCCGGCGGAAATTCTCAAACATGTGGATAGCTTCCACGTACTCTTCTTTATAAAAATGTGCATCGCCAAGGCGCAGTTCTGCTATGATAGCGTACGGGCTTAAGGGAAATTTTTCCTTGAGTTCTTCAAATGCAGGGATGGCGTCAAAATAGTTCTTTGCGTTAAACAGGTTCATAGCCCGGTTGTAGGATTCCTCATCAGTCTTCAGTTTTTTCGGGTCAGGAGCAGCAGCGCAGGCACAGAGACCTGTTAATAACAATAGATATAGAAATCGCTTTAGCACGTCATTCACCATTTCGATAATAATGATAATTGCTGGAATTCTCTTGTTGAATACCTGTTGCAGGGTTGATTACGGGTTGTGTTATAGTGAAGGGGGCCCATGGAAAAATAGAGTGAAACGCGTAACCAGAAACTCGCAACCTAATTCAATACTGCCATGAACAGCATTGATTGTCAATAATAAGTGCTCGAATAAGGGAGTTATGCACAGCTTAGCAATTATACTACTTGCTGCAGGCAAAGGAACACGGATGAAATCAGATACGGTTAAAGTGCTTCATCCGGTAGCCGGCCTTCCCATGCTTGCCTATCCGGTGCAGACGGCGCGGGCCCTGCAGCCTGATAAACTTATCGTCGTTGTCGGCCATCAGAGAGATCGGGTGGAAGAGCTGTGCGGCGGAGGGGATATCCTGTTTGTTCATCAGCAGGAGCAGCTTGGTTCAGGCCAGGCCGTGGCAGTCACGGAACCTTTCCTGCAGGGGTTCAGCGGCACGGTAGCAATCATGTGCGGTGATGTTCCTCTCATCAGAGTGGAAACCATCAGGAAATTCCTGGCCGGCCATCGGGAAAGCACGGCCGCCCTCAGCGTTCTGAGCGTCATTCTTGAAGACCCGACAGGCTATGGCAGGATCGTGCGCGATGCTTCCGGCAGGGTGCAGGCAATAGTTGAACACCGGGATGCCACCCCGCAGCAGAAAACCATTACGGAGATAAATACCGGCATATATTGCGGTGAGGCCCCGTTTCTGTTCCAGGTACTGAAAAAGATTGGCAGAGATAATGATCAGGCAGAGTACTACCTTCCTGATATTGTTTCCCTGGCCTACCGGGAGGGTAAAAAAGTTCAGGCAGTGGTAACCGATAATTTTCAGGAGGTGAAAGGGATAAACGACCGCGTCGATTTATCTGAGGCTGAACGGGTCATGCGGCAGCGGATTCTCAGACACCATATGCAGGACGGGGTGACGATTATTGACCCTGATTCAACCTACATAGACTGCGGCGTTACTATCGGACAGGATACCGTGATCCACCCCAATACCTGCATTAGAGGTACATCATCAATCGGCAGAAACTGTACTATTGACAGCAATGCTACTATTATAAATTCTACTGTCGGGAATAATGTTCATATTAAATCGTCATCTGTTATAGATGAAAGCCAGATACAGGATAATGCTGCCATCGGGCCTTTTGCCCATCTCAGACCGCAGACATTCATTGCTGAGGGAGGCAGGGTCGGAAACTTTGTGGAAATAAAAAAATCGCGTCTGGGCAAGGGTTCCAAGGCAAATCACCTGACCTATATCGGCGATACGACCATAGGTGACGAGGTAAATATCGGAGCCGGCACCATTACCTGCAATTATGATGGTAAGACAAAGCACCCCACGGTCATCGAAGACCGGGTTTTTGTCGGGAGCAACACATCCCTGGTGGCACCCGTTCGGGTGGGGAAAGGTGCTGTGATTGGCGCCGGCTCAACCATTACCAAGGATGTGCCGGCAGGGGCACTTGCTGTGGGGCGGGCAAAACAGACTACCTATGAAAACTGGTTTAGCATAAAACGGAAAAAACAGGAAACTGATAAGCCTCCGGAAGATGACACGTCTCCGGAAGATGACACGTAACGTGCATTCATGAGGGACTATATATGTGTGGTATTGTTGGCTACATCGGCAAGAAAGAAACATGCGCAATTCTGTTAGAGGGACTCAAACGGCTTGAATACCGGGGCTACGACTCTGCCGGTATTGCCATTTTTCATAAAGGCGCTATTGTGGTGCGGCGCTGCCAGGGAAAGCTCTGCAACCTGGAAAACATGCTGTGTGATGCCACGTTTGACGGTGGCGCAGGCATCGGACATACCCGCTGGGCAACACATGGCAGGCCTTCTGAAGCAAACGCACATCCACACTTCTACAAAGGTATTGCGGTTGTTCATAACGGTATTATAGAGAATTACCTTGAGCTCAAGCATATG